>NZ_CAJCKD010000026.1:0-52773 GCF_903970855.1 Curtobacterium sp. ME12 | reverse complement strand
TTTTTTTTCAAGCAGAAGCAGGCATACGAGGTCGAGTAATGTGACTGGAGTTCAGAGGTGTGATTTTCCGATCTATGATCGGCGACCACGGCGTCTACGTGTTCCGCGAGAGCCCCGAGTTCGCCGTCGCCGTTGCCCCGACCCCGGCACCGGTGCCCGAGGACCAGCGCCGCATGCTCCTGGAGGGCACCCGGATCACGGTGCCGACCGCCGAGGTCGACGAGTTCCTGGCCGACTGGTCGCCACGGCTGCGCGGAGCCCTCGGCCTGGTCAGCTCCGACGGCTCGGTGGAGCTGCCCGAGCGCACCCCGCCCGAGCTCGTGCTCACCGCGACGTTCGAACCGGCCCGCGCGCCGCGCACCGACGACCGCGTGCACCTGCACTGGCGCTGGCACGTCGACGGCCGGAAGGACCCGGTGTCCCTGCACGGCCCGCTCCCCGACCTCTCCAGGCTCCGTGCGGCCGACGACCCGGCCGGCGGTCCCGTCGCGGACCCGGCCGCGGCGGTGGAACCGACCACGGCGACGACGCAGGCCGACGACCCGACGCGGGCCGGGCCTCCCGTCCGCCCTGCCGGACCGGGTGCCGGACTGGACTGGTTCCAGGACGGCACCATCGACGGAGCTGACGTCGCGGTCTTCGCGAACGAGTTCCTGCCCGAGCTGCCGTCGCTCGGCGTCCGCACCGTCGTGCAGGGCGAGCGGCTCGACTACGAGCGGTTGAGCGGGCGGCCGCACATCCGCGTGACGACGATGCCGTCGGACAAGCACGACTGGTTCGACCTCGGCATCATCGTCAGCGTCAACGGCAAGCAGATCCCGTTCACGCCGCTGCTCACCGCGCTCGCGAGTCGGCAGCGACGGCTCAAGCTCGTCGACAACTCGTACCTGTCGCTGGCCGACCCCGCGTTCGACCGGCTCAAGGAGCTCATCGACGAGGCCCGTGACCTGGACGAGTGGGAGCCCGACCAGCCGATCGCCGTCACGCCCCTGCACGCCGGGCTGTGGTCGGAGTTCGACCTGCTGGCCGACGAGACCTCGCACGACGAACGGTGGCAGGCGATCGCCTCGGGGCTGCTCGGGGCGACTCTCCCGGGGGACGTCCCCGTGCCGGACACCGTGCACGCCGACCTGCGGCCGTACCAGCACGCCGGGTACGCGTGGCTGTCGTTCCTGGTGACGCACGGCATCGGCGGGGTGCTCGCCGACGACATGGGGCTCGGCAAGACGCTGCAGGTGCTCGCGATGGTCGCCGCCCGTCGTGCCGCGGAGCCCGACGCTCCCCCGTTCCTCGTCGTCGCGCCGACCTCGGTCGTCGGCAACTGGGCGGCCGAGGCGGCGAAGTTCGTGCCGTCGCTGCGGGTCGCGACGGTGACCTCGACGTCGCTGAAGGACCCGGGGCTCGTCGCCCGGACCGCCGCTGCGTCGGACGTCGTCGTCACCTCGTACGCGCTGCTCCGGCTCGACGCCCGCGCCTGGACCGATCTGCCGTGGTCGGCGCTGGTGCTCGACGAGGCCCAGTTCGTGAAGAACCCGCAATCCCAGACCCACCGTGTGGCCTCAGAGCTGCAGGCACCGGTGAAGTTCGCGATCACCGGCACGCCGCTCGAGAACGGCCTGACGGACCTGTGGGCACTGTTCCACATCGTCGCGCCCGGGCTGCTGTCCACCTGGACCCGGTTCGGCGACGACTACGTCAAGCCCCTCGCCTCCCCAGACCTGCGCGGCGAGGCCCGGCAGGAGCTCACGGGGCGACTGCGTCGACGGATCCGGCCGCTCATGCTCCGCCGCACGAAGGAAGCCGTCGCGGCCGACCTGCCGCCGAAGCAGGAGCAGGTGGTCCGGGTCACGCTCGACCCCGCGCACCGGGAGCTGTACGAGCGCACGCTCAACCGGGAGCGCCTGAAGGTCCTCGACCTGATCGACGACCTGTCGAAGAACCGGATGATCGTGTTCCGATCGCTGACGCTGCTGCGGATGCTCGCGCTGTCGCCGGCGCTGGTGTCGTCCGGGGTGTCCGGGTCGGCGTCATCGGACTCGCCCCTGTCGCCGGCGACGCCGATCCCCTCCGCCAAGCTCGACCTGCTGCTCGACGAACTCGAACAGCTCGCGGCAGAGGGCCGTCGCGCCCTGGTGTTCAGCCAGTTCACCTCGTTCCTGCGGATGGTGTCCGACGCCCTCGACGCCCGTGGCATCGGCTACGAGTACCTCGACGGCTCCACGCGCAAGCGCCCCGAGGTCATCGAGCGCTTCCGGCAGGGCACCGCCCCGGCATTCCTCATCTCGTTGAAGGCCGGCGGGTTCGGGCTCACCCTGACCGAGGCGGACACCGTGTTCGTGCTCGACCCGTGGTGGAACCCCGCCGCCGAGTCCCAGGCCGTCGACCGCACGCACCGCATCGGGCAGACCCGGTCGGTCAGCGTCCAACGGTTCATCGCCGAGGACACCATCGAGGAGAAGGTCCTCGCCCTCGCCGCGCGCAAGGCCGAGCTGTTCGCCACGATGATCGACGACGACGCCCTGTTCGCCGACGACCTGACCGCCGACGACATCCGCTCCCTGCTGACCTGAGCCACTGCCCCCCCCCGTTCGACCCGCACACCACGTTCCGCCCCGCACCACCGTTCCGCCCGCACCACCTGGAGTCCCACCGCATGACGTCCCGCCGACGCCGCAGCCGCATCACCCTGACCTCCGTCCTCGTCGTCCTGGCTCTCGCCGTCGGTGGCTACGCCCTCGACGCCACCGGGGCCCTCGGCCCGGACGCCGACGCCGCGGGCACGACCGCGGCGGGCGGCCCCACGGCCGTGGAGACGACCACGATCGGACCGCAGCAGGCGTCGTCGGGGGCGAGCCCCGCCTCCAGTCCGACCGTCAGCCGCGGAACCGACGCCGACGCGGTCCGTGCACGCACCCAGCTCGCCGATCTGCCCGTCAAGGGCAAGGCGGCCGGCACCGGCTACGACCGCACCGGCGACTTCGGCAGCGCCTGGCTCGACGTCGACCACAACGGGTGCGACACCCGGAACGACGTCCTCGCCCGCGACCTCGCCGACATCACCCGCGAGGGCCGCTGCAAGGTCCTCACGGGCACCCTCGTCTCGCCGTACACCGGGGCGACTGTCGACTTCGTCCGCGGCAACACGACCTCGACGCTCGTGCAGATCGACCACGTCGTCGCGCTCGAGAACGCCTGGCGCACCGGAGCCCAGCGGCTCACCGAAGCCGAACGGCAGGCGCTGGCGAACGACCCGGTGAACCTGTTCGCCGTCGACGGCCGGTCCAACTCGCAGAAGGGCTCCGGCGACGCGGCGACCTGGCTCCCCGCGAACAAGGCGTTCCGCTGCACCTACATCGAGCACCAGGTCACGGTGAAGGCGAAGTACCGCCTGTGGGTGGCTCCGGCGGAGCGGGACGCGATGGTGCGGGTGCTCGACGCCTGCTGACGCTGGCACCCCCTGGAGGCACGGCTCGGCCCGCCGTGTCCGACGACCGTGACAGCATGGCTGGTGTGCGTAGCGATCAGGCCAACGGATCAGCCTTCGGCCGCGGCGTCGACAAGGCCCCGCCGACCGCGGCCGTCGAACTGCGACGGCGGATGGCGGCTTCGCCCGCGGGCTTCCTGCGCAGCGCGGCGTGGGTCCCCTGGAAGCCGGCGGGCACCCCGGAGGCCGGCAGTGTCGCCCACGTCATGATCCGGGACAAGCCGTTCGTGCCCGTCTTCACCGACCCGGCCGAACTCGCCGCCGGTCTGCCCGAGGCCGAGGGGCGTCCCGTGCCGATGTCCGAGCTCGTGTCCGCGCTGCCCGAGGAGTTCGGCATCGTGGTCGACCCGACGAGTGCTGCCGACGCGAACTTCCTGCACGCGGACGTCCTCGCCCAGATGCGGGCGCAGATGCAGGGCGGCGTCCCGACCGACGACGACTGACCCGGACTGTCTGCGGCTCGAAGCCTTCGTCGTCAGGCAGCCGCCATCGCCGTCGCGGCGACCGCCCACCAGTACCCGAGCAGACCGCCCGCCGGAACGGCCAGCACCGCGAGGACCCGAGCGCGGCGCATGAGGCTCCGACGGGAGCGCGCGTCGGCGATCTCGTGTTCGAGCCGTTCGAAGCGCTGCACGTGGCGGAGGGTGTCGTCGATGACCACGGCATCCACGTGCCAGGTGCCCCGTTCCTCAGCCAGCATCGACAGGAAGCGCACGGCTTCGTCGGAGTGCACGCGGGGAAGCCCGCAGATCCAGCTGCCCACACGCTCGGGCTCGAGGATCACGGCCGCCGGCGGCTTCTTGCCGAACCGGATTTCGGCGGCCTGGACCACCAGGATCGGCTGCACGAGGATCGGACCGCCCGCTGCAGCCGACAGCAGTGCGGTCGCACGCTCTCCCTCGGCCAGCGCGCGGTGCAGGTGCGGCGTCCGCTGGCCGTTCACCATCAGCGTGCGTCCGCCCGCCCAGACCGCGTGACCGGAGTGGTTCTTCGTGTTGATCGAGAAGACACCGGTCGGACCGACGACGACGTGATCGATGTCCGTGCTGCCCTTCCCGACCGGGACAGCGTGCAGGACCGTGCAGTCCGGGCCGAGTGCCTCGAGCTGGGCCGCGACCTGCCGCTCGCCGATCGCTCCCTTGAACCACGAACGGGCTTCCGGCCGGAGCGGGTCGTGCCCCCAGAACCGCTGCCAGGTCGTCAGCGCGGGGCCCTCGGCTTGGATCGCGAGACACTGCTGCATCACGGCGTACCCGGGCTTGCGGGCGCGGAGTGTCAGCGGCGCCGTTCCCTTCGGGCTCGGACGGTCCGCGGTGATCGTGTGTTCCCCCATGCCTCCACCGTTCCAGGACGACGTCTGGTCCGGCCAGCCCTCGTTCTGGCGTCACGGCGCGGCGGGTGGCCCCATGGTTCCGTGCGGTTGACGGTTCTGGTTCATGATCCCCGGGGTTCGCGAACCAGAACCGTCACGCAGCGCTGACTCACCCGGTGTGCTCCGCGACGACCACCCAGGTCACGGAGACCACGATCGCCATGACGGTCGCGGTGCTGACGGCGACCGCCCATCCCTGCGACCTCGTCCGTCGAACCCGTGCGGCCAGGACCGCGCCCCCGACGAAGACAACGACGAGCACGATGCTCTCGACCAGGCTGGGGAGCCACGCGACCCACGGCGAGCACGGACGCGTCGACGTCTCCCAGTCACAGCTGTACTGCGACAGTCCGGCGAACACCCACCCGATGAGCACAGCGGCGATCCCAGCCAGCGCCGTCGCGACGAACAGCGAGACGGTCACGACGAGATCAGCCGTGGATGCCCGAGAGCGCCACGGCGACGGGCGGCTCGCCCAGTCCTCCAGCATGTCCCTTGCCTTCGCGGTCAGGCTCGGACGGCCTGCGGGCGGGGCTCGACGAGCTCGATGAAGCGGGACAGCAGCGAGAGTCCCGCGATCGACGGGGGCAGCCCCGTGGTCAGCGCGGGCGAGTGCACGAGGTACGCCGCCCACTTCGCCCGCGAGATCGCCACGTTCAACCGGTTTGGCATGAGCAGGAAGTCGAGGCCGCGCGGGATGTCCGCCGCACTCGACGCCGCCAGGGACACGATCGACACGACGGCTTCGCGGCCTTGGAACAAGTCCACCGTGCCGACCTGGGTGCCGGTGAAGCCAGCGCGATCGAGCTCCTGCCGGATCAGTGCACCCTGCGCGTTGTACGGCGCGACCACGATGACGTCCTCGTCGGTCAGGGCGCGGGTGTCGGAGCCGTCCGTCCACGTGCGGCCGACGACGTCACCGACGAGCGCGACGACCCGGGCGGCCTCCTCGGTAGAGGACGTCGTGTTGCCCGTGTGGACGACCGGCACGGGGTGCACCCCGGCGTCGATGCCGTCGAGGTACCTGCCGGAGACCATCGAGGCCAGTTGCCCGTCGTAGGACAGGGCCGAGACGGACTCGGTCAGTGCGGGCTCCATGCGGCGGGTGCGAGCGAGGAAGTACCCGAACTCGGGCGGCAGGACGTGCTGGCCGTCGGCGAGCCAGCCGAGCGCTGACTCGTCGACGGGCTCGGGGTGCGAGCCCTGCGACACCTGGGGCAGCTGCTGGGGATCCCCGAGCAGCAGGAGCCGGGTCGCGGCGACGGACGAGGCGATGGTCGGCGCGAGGGAGAACTGTCCGGCCTCGTCGACCACGAGCAGGTCGAGGGACCGGCGCTCGATCGTCGACTCGTTCGCGAACGTCCACGCCGTGCCACCGACGACACCGCCCGTGCCCGAGGCCTCGCACGAGGACAGGAACGCGGCGACCGCGGCACCGTTCTTCACGGGCGTCCACGCGGCGGCGTCGAGCTCGTCCTCGGTCGCACCGGACTTCGGCACCTTCACGACCCGGTCCGCGGGGACGCCGGCCTTGACCACCGAAGCCAGGAAGTTCTCCGACGTCGCGTGGGACTGCCCGACGACCCCGACGCGCCAGCCGTACTCGCGGACGAGCCGGGCGACGACGTTCGAGCCGACGTAGGTCTTGCCCGTGCCGGGAGGCCCCTGGATCGCCAGGTACGAGTGGTCGAGGTCGAGCAGGGTCGACACGACGGCCGACACCGTGTCGTCGCCATGCACCGGGACGATCCGGCCACGAGGAGGCACACGGCGCAGCAGGTCGAGCGCGGGGTCGGGCAGCATCTCGGGCAGCTCGTCGAGGACGGCCTGGCCCCACCACGCGATCGCCTCGGGCTGGGGCTTCGCACGGGGCGGCGCCGACGGGGCGAGCGCCACGGGGAACTCGTGATGCGGCTCGCCACCGACGGGCAGTCCTTCTTTCACGAGCACCTCGACGGCATCGCCGTTGTCTCGGACGTCCACGATGACGGCGCGCGACGACGCGCCCTTCGACCCCGGACCCGGAGACACGACCGATGGCGGAAGTGGGTCGTCGTAGACGAGGTGGGGCGTGCCTCCAGGCCGGAGCCGCGAGCCGGGCGCGAGCGTCCCCGACAACCGGAGTTCCCGCGACTGCGAGCGGGCACGCGGCAGCGTGTCCCAGTCGCGCTCGACGGACGCACGCTCCACGACCAGGACGTCACGCGTGTCGGCCCAGTCGTCGACCGGGTTCCGCAGGCGGTCGAAGTGGTCCTGCCAGAAGGTCTTGGCCTCGCGGCGGTGGTAGTCGATCGCGGCTGCAGCGAGCGCCAACGCGGTCTGGTCGGGAGTGCGGTCGAGGGCGTCGAAGTCCTCGAGTTGCGCGGCCAGGGCGACGTACACCGGGTTCGGCTCGCGCTCGACGGGGATCGGCGGGACCTCGAGCTCGAGCGCCGGGTCGGCCGCGTCGGGGTCGACGGTACGCAGCGAGCGGAGCCAGTCGCGCAGGCGCAGGGTCGAGCGGCAGTCGTAGGCGTTGTAGTCGGCGACCTGGTCGAGCATCCGCTGCCCCTCGACGGCGTCACCGTTCCGGAGTTCCTCGATCGCGTCGACGTAGGCGGTGATGCTGTCCGCGGCGTTCGTGACGTCGCTCTCGCGCAGGTCCGACCCCATGTACAGCGGCTCGAGCTTCTTGATCGAGTAGCTGTGGCTGCCGACGACCAGGGCCTTGCGGACGATCGGGTACAGGTCGACCAGGACGCCGGCGCGCAGCAGGTCGTCGACGGCCTCTTCACCCACCCCGTGCCGGGCGGCGAGCGACAGCAGGTGCGTCCGCTCGTAGGCCGCGTAGTGGTAGATGTGCATGCCGGGGTACTGCTCGCGCCGCGCCTGGATGAACGCGAGGAAGTCGACCAGCGCCTGCCGCTCATCGCGGATGGTGTGCGCCCAGAACGCCGTGAACTCGGCCTGGTCGTCGACCAGGCCGAACAGGTAGTCGAGGCCCCAGTGCACGCCGTCCTCGGTGTGCAGCGGGTCGCCCTCGAAGTCGAAGAACACGTCGCCCGGGTCGGGCGCCGGGATCGCGTCGAGCGCGCGGGCGTCGAGGACCTCGAAGCGCGGCATGACGGGCTGGTCCGGCAGATCGGCGCCCTTCCGTCGGGCGTCTTCCGACTCGATCTGGAGGCTCGCCTGCCGTACCAGCCGATCCTGCGTCGCGCGGGACAAGCCCGGTACTGCCCGGGTGCGGACCGCCAGGTCGTCGATCGTCCGCACCTCGTGCTTGATCAGCTTGGCCCGTTGGTCGAGGCGCATGCCGGCGACGAGGACAAGGTCACGGTGCTCGGCGACCTGCGTCGAGCAGACGGCGCATCGGCCACAGCTCGAGTAGCGCGGGTCGCCCCATCGCAGCGGTTCGTCTGCCGCGATGCGCTCGGCGATGACCCGCTGCAGCTCGGCGCGCTGCGTGCGGTACACCGGCGCGATGTCGGCGAGGTCGTGCGTGGTCGTCGTCCGGTCGCCGAGCACCAGGTGCACCTGCCCACCGGTGGGGATGCCGTGCGCCTGCATCTGCTCGGCGTACGCGGCGAGCTGCAGCAGGGCGCTGATCTTGGCGTGGCGGGCGAGCTTGGTGTCGTACACCTCGTACTCGCCGCGGTCGTTGCGGATGATGAAGTCCGCGAAGCCGATGAAGCCGGGCGCGTCGGCCGAGGGTGCTGCGTGGAACGTCGGCTGGTACAGCACGTCCGCGCCCTCGGCGAAGGCCTGTCGCGCTTCGGCTGCGGCGCGCGCGTAGTCCGGCGGGGCGGGGCGGTCGAACTCAACGACGTCGCGGGTCTGCTTGAGGATCTCGAGGTAGTCGAGCTCGTGCTGGTCCCCCAGCCGAGCCGTGCGCTCGAGCATGTCGTCGTGCGCCTCCGGCAGCGGTTCCCCGCGACCGAGCTTGGCGTCGAGGCGGCGGAGGAACGCCCACTCGCAGGCCGACCACGTGCTCAGGTCACTCGGGCTGAGGATGGGCTGCCCGTCCGACGTGATCTGCACGAAGACAACCGTATGGGCATCCGCCGACGAACGAATCAGTCGTCGAAAGCGAGGTCTCCGGGTCGGGTCGCATCGGCGGCGCCCTTCAGGCCTGTCTCCTGCAGCCGTGCATGCAGTTCATCGCGCAGTTCGATGGCGAGGATCCAGTACCGAGGAGGGTCACCTGCACTTCGCTCGAGGTAGCGATTACACGCTTGGATCATGGCGGTCAACGCTCTTTGCGCTTGCTCGTGCCGAACAAGCTTCGAACGGGTCTCCCGGATTCGCTCACGCACCGACAGAACGCTCACGTTCAGCTGCGGAAAATCTTGCCCGTTCTCTGCGTCGGGGATCAGCCGCGGTCCGTCGATCGCGAATGCGCGTCGCTCACCCAGCTCTCGGATCAACTCGTTGATCGCGGCTTTCTCCACCCTGCTGCGCTCTCGTCGGTACGCGACATAGCCCAGGCCAGCGGTGAAAGCCGCCCCGACCACTGCGCCAAGCAGCGCTCCCATCCAGTCGAAATCCATGATTCCCCCTTGCTCGATGGAGCCTCAACTTTATCCCGGTGCCTTCAGAAGGCGAATGGAACGAACCGCGGGCCGTCGTACCCGTCACGCGTGACGTGCGCGGTGAAGTCGGCGAGCGAGCGGACCCAGTGGCCGTGCTCGCCGTACAGGGCCTGGTAAACGACGACCGGCTCCTCGGTCTCGACGTCGCGGGCGACCAGCAGCACCTCGTAGTCGTTGCCCTTGAAGTGGCGGTACCGGCCGGGCGTGACATCGCTGTTCATGCGCATGATCGTACGGTCAGGAAACCCGGCGCCCCGTACTGTGGACCGCGTGAGGGAACTGGACGACACCGTCCGTCGAGCGCGGCGCCGGACCATCGTGATCGCGCCCGTCGGGTTCGTGATCGGTGCACTCGCCGGCGTGCTCCTGACCGCCGGCGATCCAGGGTCCACGCGATTCCTCGCCAGCCTCGGCATGGGCTTGAGCATCGGCGGACTGGGCGGCGCCTTCTCCCTGCTGCCCACGACCCTTCGGCTCGGGCGTGAGATGCAGACCCCAGGGCGGACGTTCAGCCAGCGCGAACGTCGCACGATCCTCCGCGCCGTCTACTCGGGGCGCCCGATCGAACCGCGGAACTCCGATCTCGCGCTCCGAGCCCGCGAGTCGGCCCGAGTCGCGTCCACGACGCTGCCGGTCACCCTCGCTCAAACCCTGTTGCTGTTCGCCGGGATCGCGGGCCCGCAACTCCCGAACCTGCTCCGCGACGATGCTTGGAGCGCCGGCTTCAGCCGCATCTTCGTCGCCGCCATCATCGTGGCGAGCGTCGGCTTCAGCATGTCGTTCCGGCGGAACATCCGAGGCGCCCGCCGGTACCTCGCGGCATCCCGCGAGCCCTGACTCTGACTCTGAACCGCGCCCCACTCGACGCCTCCACCGTCCTGGCCGAGGAAGGACAATGTCCGTTCGGTACGGTGTCCGACGGAGGGGGAACGATGAGCGACAGCATCAACACATGGGGCGGGACCGGTACGAAAGAACACGAGACACCGCTGTTCGTGGTGCGGCGGCCGAGGTTCCCGGGAGTGATCTTCACCGTCCTCGGCGGGGCTGGAGTCGTCATCGGCGTTCCCGGCATCGTCCTGCAGCAGGTGTTCGCACCGGGCGCCGACAGCACCGCCTTCGGCTTCCTCGCCGGCCTCGGCGCGGCGCTGTGGCTGCTCGGACAGGCACTCGCCGCAGGCCGGATCGACGTGTACGACCGGCACTACGACGTGAAGTCCGGATTCGGCCGTCTCCGTCGTCGCGAGGTGGACGACATCCACACGCTGCGGTACGGGTCCCAATCGAACGGCGGACCGACGTTCATCAGCCTCACCGCGTGGAACGACCGGAGGAAGAAGCAGTTCATGGTCTTCACGATCTACCGCGGGTACGAGGAGTTCACCAAGTGGATCGCTGAGCGCCGACCCGAACAGTGGGCGGAGTGCGAGCGGCTCGGCATTCCCGATTAGGCCGGTCCCGCCGCGGCTCGCGACGTGACAGTCTGACGAGCGGCAGGCGAGCGCGAGCACCACCGCAGGATCTTCCTCCACAGGCGACGACCGAGCCGACGGAGTCCACCACCCCCGAGCCACCCGGCCGTCATCGACCGGTGTCTCGGCATGGTCGTGACATGGAGACCTGGGTTGCAGACGACGCGCGTCGACTGCACATGGCACGGTTCGGCCGACGTGACACCGCACCGGAACTCGCCGTGCGGCGCGAGCTGCACCGCCGTGGCCGCCGGTTCTTCGTCGACCGACAGGTGAGTCCCCGCTGCCGCGTCCGTCCGGACCTCGTCTTTCCCCGAGCCCGGATCGCGGTCTTCATCGACGGTTGCTTCTGGCACCTCTGTGAGGAGCACACGCACCTGCCGAAGGCGAATGCCGAGCTGTGGCGACGGAAGCTCCTCGCCAACTGCCAGCGTGACGTCCGCAACCAGGCGATCCTCATCGCGGAGGGCTGGCGCGTCATCCGCTCGTGGGAACACGACGACGCCGTCTCCGTCGCCGACCGCGTCGAACACGAGCTCGATCGCTGGGCTTCCATCGCCCACCAGCACCGCAACAGCCCCTGATGCGCTCGCGTCACATCCGGTCACGTTCGCCGGCTCGTCACCCGCCGGGCGTACCGTCACCGCATGACCGTCGGAACCGCCGTCGCCGTGCTCGTGGGGATCCTCGCACTCGCGACGGTCCTCGGGCTGCTCCTGCGCCGACGCACCGGCCGTGCCGTACCCGCTGGCAGCAGGACCGGCTCGGACGGCCCACGTGCCGACGACCTCGCACCGGAGAGCGACTACGGCTCCGCCGCCACCCTCGTCCAGTTCTCCACCCCGACCTGCGCCCGCTGCCCGGCCACCCGCCGCCACCTCGACGCCCTCGCCGCCCGACACGACGGCGTCGCTCGACTCGAGATCGACCTCGCCGAACGCCCCGATCTCGCGACCCGCTTCAACGTCATGCAGACCCCGACGGTCTTGCTCCTCGACGCCGACCGCTCCGTCCACACGCGGTTCGGCGGGCCACCCCGCCCACCCGAACTCGCCGCAGCCCTCGACACCGTCCTCGCCACAAGCGCCACCGGCCCCCAGGAGTCCCGATGACCACCACGAACGACCCTGCCCGCGGCATCGACCCGCGCTCCCCACGCTTCGGCGCAGCCATCACCACGGTGCTCCTCGCCGCGACGATCGTCCTCACGCTGATCCCCGAGACGTGGGTCGCCGGCATCGTGCTGCTCGCGGTCATCGTCGTGCTGTTCGCCGTCGGAGGCATCGCCGGCATCCGCCGACACCCCTACGGCGCGCTCTTCCGACGGGTCGTCCGCCCGCGCCTCGCCCCGCCCGCCGAACTCGAGGCCCCGGAACCGCCGACCTTCGCCCAGCAGGTCGGCCTCTTCGTGACCGCCGTCGCCCTGCTCCTCGCCCTGCTCGGCGTGCCGTACGCGGCCCCGATCGGAGCCGCGGTCGCCCTGGTCGCCGCGTTCCTCAACGCCGTCTTCGACGTCTGCATCGGCTGCCTGCTCTACGTGTGGCTGGTGCGCGCGGGCGTCTTCCGTCCGCGGCGCGGCGTCGCCTGACGGCGTCCGGCCTGGAGGCCCGCCGCACCTCGACAACACCGCCAGCGTCCGACGGGTGCTCGGCTCCAGAACACGGCTCTGCCCCGCCCCGTAGGGTGAGCGGGTGGGGGAAGACGAACGAATCATCCGGCGCGCGTGGCGTCGTACCGCCCTGGTCGTGTCGATCGCCGCGGTCGCAGGGGCAGTGGCAGGTTGGGCAACCTCGCGGGACGAGGACCCCTGGACCGTCGCCCTGGCGATCTTCACGTGCGTCGCGGTGCTGGTCGGCATGGCCGGGATGCTCTCGTTGCTCCCCGCCAGTGCACGCGCGTCGTCGATCATCACGCAGGCGACCGAGGACCTGACGAGAGACCGTCGCAAGATCATCACGAGAGCCATCCGCTCGGGCGTTCCGCTCGCTGAGGACGCAGGCCCGGAACTGCAACACCGCGCGCTCACCCTCGCCCGCGGGACCACCGTGTTCAACGGACTGATCCTCGTCCAGAACCTCCTGCTGTTCGCAGGAGCCGCCGCTCCCCAGTTCGCCCGGGTCGTCACCGGCGATGGTAACGCGATCATCAGCCGGATCTTCCTCGCGCTCTTCGTCATCGAAGTGGTGTTCGTCGCGCCGTTGCTGGTCGTCCGAGGCCGCCGAGCTCGGCGCTACGCGGACGCCGCCACCGCCGACAACGATCGCCGCACCGACACTCCGGTCTCCGTCGCATGACCACTGCGACGGAGGCACCAGAGACACCCGAGGCGATCGCCCGCCGAGCCTGGCGCCGGACGGCTTGGATCATCCTGGCCGGAGCCGTGGCCGGCGCGATCATCGGGGTTCTGCTCGAGCGCGTGAGCCCAGGACCGGGATGGCCCCTCGTGATCGTCGGGTGCACCGCGGCTGTCGGCGGACTCTCCGGAGCGTTCTCGTTGCTCGCCACCAGCCTTCGCCTCTCTCCGCAGATGCAGGCGCCCCTCGCAGGGCTGTCGCGCTTCGGCCGCAAGACCCTCTCGCAGGCGATCGCCAAGCAAGCCCCGATCGAACCGGCTGACTCCGACCTCGCTCGACGGGCGTTCGACCTCGCTCGTCTCCGCGCCGTCTCCCAACCGATCGCGCTCGGCCAGTTCTTGCTGCTCTACCTCGGCATCGCCGGACCGCAGCTCCCGAACCTCGTCGACGACGACCCCTTCTCTGCCGTCTTCAGTCGAATTCTCTGTAGTGCTCTCCTCGTCGTGGCTGTCGCTCTGTCCCCCGTCGTCCTCCGCCGGATCCGGGCTGCCCGACGCTACGTGCAGGCGGCCACCGAAGCAGCCGCCCGCCAGCGCTGACTCAGTAGGCCTGCCGCACCCGAGACACCGACAGCCGCAGAGCGGGCTCGTACGAGGAGCCGTTGAGCGCCGTGATCGTCCAGTGGTACCGGTCAGGACGGGTCATCACACCCCAGTCGCTCCGGCCGCACTTGTTCACCTTCGACCCCATGCTCTTGTCCGGCAACAGGCCGCGCTCGTCGTAGAGCCGGACGGTGGCGGATCGGAATCCGCTGGCGTTCCCCGAGATCCGGCAGCTCGCGAACGTCGTGGCAGTCCGCACATTGTCCTTGTGCGAGTCCTGCCAGCTCCTCGAGTTCTTGCCGATCGCGACACCGGTCAGCTTCGACGACCAGGAACCCTCGGCGAACGCCGGCGCCCCCGCGATCACCGTGGCGGCCACGACTCCCCCTGCGACGGCTGCCGCGAGACGACGACTGAAATTGAACATTGCGCTTCCCCCTTGAGGTTACAGCCCGGGCTGTCCGGGCCGAGAGCACGCTACTGTACGGTGAAACACCAGTACAAGGTTTCAAGGGGGCGCAGTGGGCATAAAGATCGACGAACTCACCTTCGGGTACCGGCGAGACCACGCGGTGCTCTCGGGGCTGTCGACGGTCTTTCCGACAGGAGCGAGCGTGCTGCTCGGGCCGAACGGCGCCGGCAAGTCGACCCTGCTCGGACTTGTCGCCGACACGCTTCGACCACGCACCGGGACGATCAGCATCGAGGGGCTGGGGGAACCGGGCACACACGGAAACCGACGACAGTACCGCCGCGGCGTCGCATGGCTTCCCCAGTGGAGCGGCGCCTTCCCCGGCCTGACCGCCCGGGAGCACGTCGCGTACTGCGGCTGGCTGAAGGGCCTGTCGCGCGCCGACGCCTGGGATCGCTCGGCGGCTGCCCTGGCCGCCGTCGATCTCGCCACCCGAGCCGACACACGAGCTACCTCGTTGTCGGGCGGCCAGATCCGGCGGCTCGGCGTCGCTGGCGCGCTGGTGTCCGGCGCACAGTGGATCCTGCTCGACGAACCGACGGCCGGACTCGATCCGGCACAGCGCGCGCGGTTCGCTCGGATGATCCAGAACCTGCCGACGGAAGTGTCCGTCGTCGTCTCGACGCACCAGACCGAGGACGTCGCCGCGACCTACGACCACGTGACCGTCCTCGTGGACGGCCGGGTGCCGTTCGCTGGTTCGGTCGGGGCGTTCACCGAGCCGTTCGCAAACCTCTCACCCGCCGAGGCGATCACCGCTTCGTACGCGCGGTTCACGAGCGAGGACGGCTGATGCGCCCGATCATCCCGTGGCGCAGCCGAGCGGCAGTGTGGCTCCTCATTCCCGGGTTGCTCGGCATCGTCGCCTACAGCGCGCAGTTCGCAGATGAGACGACCGTCGCCGGCTACTGGCCCGCCGCGATGGCTGGCTCCGCGATCTACTTGGTCTTCTCGTGCGGCGTCGCGGCCACGGCTGGCGCTTGGGAAGGAAGACGCTTCCGGGCGGCTGCGCCCGTGATCGAGTCCAGCAGCCGATCCAGCGCAGCAGTCGTCGCCGATCACCTGTGGACGCCATTGGCCGCCGGCCTGTTGCTCCAGGTCGTTGCGATCGCGCTCATGAGTCGGGACACGTGGGGCGCTCCCGGCGGCCCATCGCCCCTCGTCGGCGTGGCCTTCGTAGGGATCCTGTTCTTCCACAGCTGCATCGGGTTCGCACTGGGGCGATGGCTCCCGCCGGTGGCGTCCATCCCGTTGAGCCTGCTCGTCTCGTACAGCTGGCTCGGCTTCACCTGGTCCGTGGACTACTTCCCAGTCCGGTACCTCGCCGGCCTCGTGATCGCGGACTGCTGCTCGGTCGAGACCTCGCTCGACGTCCGGGCACCGATCATCGCAACGGCGTTCAGTCTGCTCGCCGGGTGCAGTCTGCTCGTCATCGCGGTCGCTCGCCGCTCGAGTGGTGACCGTGCGCACCGATTCGGCGTCCAGATCGGCGCGAGCTCGCTCGCCGTGGTCACCCTCGTCGCCCTGGCCTCCGGGTCCGGCCTCGGCGCAGCACCGATCCTTGGTCGCCCGCAAGCGCAGGCGACCTGCAGCGGCGCGGCACCGACGATCTGCCTCTTCCCGGAGCAACGCGACACCGGCAACTCGGAATCCGTCATCCGGAAGGCCGTGGAGAACCTCAGTCGCGCTGGCATCACGGTGCCGCCGACCATCCGAGCGAGCAACGCACCGGCGACGGTCGACGTCCTGGACATGATCGTCCAGGTCCGGATGACCGACTCCGACCTGCTGCACAGCATCACCACCTCGATGCTCGGCGACGCCGAGGTGGCGTACTGCGGCACCGAGGAGGACGACACCGAACGCCGCAACGATGCCGCCGTCGCCAACCAGTGGCTCATCGACGTCGCCGCCGAGGGCATCGTGAACGCCGACCACGTGGAACCCGCCCTCGAGCTGGACAATCCCGACGTTCTGCGAGCCCTCCGTCGAGCTCCGGTCCCCGCTCAGGCCGCGTGGGTCACCGCGACGGTCGACCGGCTGACGGATTGCTCGATCGGCCACATCGCGGTGCCGTCCTCGTGATCTGGTGGCTGCGCGTCCACCGCACCCTGCCGTTGCTCGGACTCACGACCGCCCTGACGGTGCTCTCGATCGCGCTCGGCCCGATCGGCATGTTCTTCCCCTCGTTCGGTGGCGGCGCACCGTTCGCGCTGATCCCCGTCGCGGCCGTACTCCCGCTGGTGATCGCCATCGCGACGAGTGCTTCGATCACCCGTGCACCCTTCCCCGCTCCGACACGGCGGACGGACCTGCTCGAGCTGACCACCGTCATCGCGGTGGTCGCGGTGGTGACGGCCACCGCGAGCATCGGCCTCGCGATCGGCGCCGAACCCGAGGCCGCGGTCGCGACCGCCCGGAACACGATCGCGTTCTGCGCACTCGCACTGGTCAGCCGAGCGGTACTCGGCGACCGGTACCAGTCCGTGCCAGGCGTGCTCTACCTGTTCGTCGCAGCGCTGTTCGGCCGCGGGACCCCGGACCGATCAGCCGGATGGGCCGGAGTCGTGTCGACGAACACCGACCCGGCGTCATGGGCGTTCGTCCTCCCCATGGTGATCGCCGCCATCGTCAGTCCGCTGGCACACAGGCTGGGCACAACGACGTAACACGCAATTTACTTTCAGAGCTGGCGCGTGCTTGCGAAAGACGCTTTCATGGCGGGATGACGATCACCGAGCGGCCCGAGCGATCCGAGCGCGCCGACGCCTTCGCCCTCGTCCGCACCCAGTCAGCGAGCATGCCGTCGAGCATGCGCGCCATCGCCGACGCCGTCCTGGACGACCCGGCTACCGCGGCCACCACGAACGCCACCGACCTCGCCAGCCGCGCAGGTGTCTCCCCCGCCACCGTCTCCCGCTTCGCCCAGCACCTCGGCTTCGCGAACTTCGCCGCCCTGCAGCGCAGCATGACCCGGGCCGTCGAACGCGGCATCCACGAGCGCGAGCACACCGAGATCCACGCCGGGGTCGCCGTCGACGACGACGTCGCCACGGTCATCGCGAAGGTCACCGAGGACGTCCGAGCGGTGATGGCCGACACCCGCGCCGCACTCGACCCGAACGCCCTCGAAGCAGCGGCAGCAGCCGTGAGCGATGCCCGCCGAGTCGTCCTGTACGGCGTGGGAGCGAGCGGCATCGTCGCGCGTGACCTGCACCTCAAGCTCGAACGCATCGGCATCGTGAGCTCGATCGCCGACGACCCGCACAACGCTCTGACCCTGGCGAGCGTGATCGGCGAGCACGACGTCCTGGTGCTCGTCAGCCACTCGGGCTCCACCGTCGAGACGCTCGAGGTCGCCCACGCCGCCCGAGCCCAACAGGCCACCATCGTCGCGATCACCGGCCACGCCGCCGCCCCGCTCGCCACCACCGCCGACCTCGTCCTGCTCGGTGTCGCCGGTGCCGAGAGCGCCCTGCGCCCCGCGGCCATGGGCAGCCGCATGAGCCAGCTCGCCATCGTCGACACCCTGTTCATCGTCGTCGCGCAGCGCACCGACGAGCGCTCCCAGCCGCTCCTCGCCCGCAGCCGCGACGCCGTCCGCACCCACCACCGGAACTGAGCACCACCATGACCCACACCCACGACGCCCTCCGCGACGAACTCGCCGCCCTCACCACCGAGGCAACCGACCACTCGCTGGACGACATCGACACGATCTCCACGCTGGAAGCTGCCCAGCGCATGAACGCCGGCGACCGCAGCGTGCCTGCGGCACTGGAGCCGTGCCTCCCGGCCATCGCCCTGGCGGCAGACGCGATCGCCGCAGCGTTCGCGCGTGGTGGCCGACTCGTCTACGTCGGCGCCGGCACGCCGGGCCGGCTCGGCGTCCTCGACGCCAGCGAGTGCCCGCCCACCTTCGGCACCGATCCCTCGCAGGTGGTCGGCGTGATCGCCGGCGGCGACGTCGCCCTGACCACCGCCGTCGAGGGCGCGGAGGACGACGAAGCAGCGGCCGTCCGCGACCTCGACGCGCTCGGCCTGACGGCCGACGACGTGGTCGTCGGGATCAGCGCGTCCGGCAGGACGCCCTACGTGATTGCAGCCATCCTGGAGGCCCGGCGCCGCTGCGCCCTGTCGGTCTCCGTCGCGTGCAACCCCGACTCGGCCGCGGGGCGGGAGGCCGACATCGCCATCGACGTCGTCGTCGGCCCCGAGTTCATCGCCGGGTCGACCCGCCTGAAGGCGGGCACCGCGCAGAAGCTCGTGCTGAACATGCTCACCACGCTCGCGATGGTGCGCAGCCACAAGACGTACGGCAACCGGATGGTCGACGTGCGGGCGACGAACGCGAAGCTCGTCGCGCGGGCGTTCTCGCTCGTGCAGGACGTCACCGGCGCCCCTTCCGCCGACGTCCAGGCGGCGCTTGATGCCTCGGACGGCGAGGTGAAGACCGCCATCGCCGTGATCCTGACCGGCGCCTCGGCTGCTTCGGCCCGTGAGCGCCTCGTCGCTGCCGACGGTTCCCTGCGCGCCGTGCTGTAGACCTCTTCCCCTTTCCCCGCTTTCCTTCCGCTCGATTCCTTCCCCCGAGGAGCACAGCAATGCCCGATGCACAGCAACTCGCCCAGCAGATCCTCGACTCCGTCGGAGGCTCCGCGAACATCGCCGACGTCGAGAACTGCATGACCCGGCTCCGGGTCGAGGTGGTGTCCGAAGAGTCCGTCGCGCTCGACGAGCTCAAGGCCACCGACGGCGTCATGGCCGCCATCGCGGCCGGCTCGAACCTGCAGATCGTGCTCGGCCCGGGTCTCGTCGACCGCGTGGCCGACGGCCTGGAGGCCCTACGCTCGGCCGCCCCTTCGGCTGCGGTTGGCGGGTCTGGTGCGTCGCCGGAGGAGCTCGCTGCTCGCGGTGCGTCCATCAAGGCGACCACGCGGGCTCGTTCCGATGGCCGCACCATGCGCGCGATCCGGAAGATCTCCGCGATCTTCATCCCGCTCATCCCGGCACTGATCGCCTGCGGGCTGATCGCCGGGATCAACGGCATCCTGACGAACCTGGGGTGGGTGCCCGGAGTGACGCCGTTCCTCGGGGTGCTGTCCTCCGGCTTCCTGTCCCTCCTCGCCGTGTTCGTCGGCATGAACGCAGCGAAAGAGTTCGGCGGGACGCCCATCCTCGGTGGTGCAGTCGGCGGCATCATCGTCGCGGCCGGTGTCGCGAACGTCACGGTGTTCGGCGAGACCCTGGCTCCCGGGCAGGGCGGCGTGCTCGGGGCGTTGGCCGGCGGCATCCTCGCCGCCTACGTCGAGCGTTTCATGCGGCGCGTGACTCCGGACGTGATCGCGCTCATCGTCGTGCCGACCGTGACCGTCCTCGTTGCCGGGTCGATCACGCTCGGTGTGCTCATGTCCGTCGCCGGAGTCGTCTCTGTCGCGATCGGGACGGCTGCTACCTGGCTGCTCGCCAACGGTGGGGCCTTCGCCGGCTTCGTGCTCGGAGGCCTCTTCCTGCCGCTCGTCATGACCGGTATGCACCAGGGGCTCATCCCGATCCACGCCACACTGATCGAGCAGACCGGGTGGACCGTGCTGCTGCCCGTGCTGGCGATGGGCGGTGCCGGGCAGATCGGTGCGTGCATCGCGCTGTGGGTGCGGTTCCGTTCGAACGCTTCGCTGGTGCGGACCATCCGGGGCGCGCTGCCGGCCGGGTTCCTCGGCGTCGGTGAGCCCCTGATCTACGGTGTGACCCTCCCCCTCGGGCGGCCGTTCATCACCGCGTGCATCGGAGGGGCGTTCGGCGGCGGTGTCGTTGGACTGTTCGACCAGCTCGGGCACTCGGTCGGGGCGATCGCCATCGGCGCCTCGGACCTGTCCCTGATCCCGCTGCTGAACGGTTCGTCCGGCTACGGCTGGGCGCTGCTCGGGTACGGGTCGGGGCTCGCGGTCGCGTACGTCGTGGGGTTCGTGGCAACGTTGCTGTTCGGGGTCTCCGCGTCAGTGCGGGCTGACCTCGAGGCGCAGTCATCAAAGCCGTCCGGCGACACTGTCGCTCCGGATGCACCGCTCGACGTGCACGTCATGCCGGCCGACTCCCTACGAGCTGGGCGCTGATGTGGTTAGTCGCGAGCGAGCACCTGGCACAGGTGCGCTAGCTGGTCCCACGACGATCCTGCCGCCGCAGCGTGCACCACGTTCGCGTTCACCTCTCTGCACAGGTCAGAAGACTCTGCCGGCGCACGTGGCCCAGCGACCGCGATTGTCTCCGCTGCTGCGCGCGTGGAGGTACTGGTGGTGGCTGACGTCTCCACGAACATCGCCTAGCTGCTCCGCGATCTGGCTTTCAAGTTCCTGCGGTCGATCGGAAGCGTCCGTGCCCATGGCACAGCAACTCCAAAAAGCTCACCTAGACGACCGTGCTGGCATACGACATGACCCAGCTTGCCTCGCGGAATACAGGCGGCAGAGCCTCTACGAACGAGCAAATAACAGGCGCGTGATGCATTGCCCGTCCCCGATGTCGATCCAACCGCTATCGGCGCGATAGAACCCAGATAGCGCTAAGCACCTGTTGCCTGAACCATCAGGGAACCCGAAACACAAAGGCCATCGGGGACGTTCAACGAGACAAAGGCGCGGTGCGGAGCCAAATCCACTCCGATCAAGCCCTCCGCGTCGACGAACATCGTTGTGGATCCAGCACATCGGAAGTTCTTCGATGCACCTACTGCATAGGGCGTACCGGGCGCTCGCATGGGCGGATCGCTCGGCAAACACTTCATAGACAACTGCGAGCACGCAATATGCGCACGCGGGATTACCGACCTAACCGCTCGGATGACGTCTGGTCGAGGATTATCGTAGGCTCCACCGCGCCCGTTTGAAACAAACACCCGTTCCGGCGAAACCGCCAAGCACAGCGCCTCGACACATCTAGCAGTCGCCGACACCGTGCCCATCAATCCCCCGTGATGCGAAAGAACCAAGCACTTAGCTGCGAGGGAAGCACCTGTCGCTACGAGCTGATCGAAACCAACGTCGTCCAGATCCCCCGGTAACAACATTATTGGTTCCCCGGCGACATCGATCCGCAGAACCACACTCATCGAATTCGAGGTGATGCGCCTTCCGGCCGAATCACGTGACCCCGGCCCGTGCAGACGAAGACTGGTCCGTGGTGCGAGTGCACGAATATCGACCGATTCGGAGAATGGGACATCATGTCCAGCACCGAGCTGGCTCTGCAGCATCTGACCAAAGCGCGACTCAGCGTCCTCGATTGCGAAGACGAGCTCATCCCATTGCTTTGACATCTTGAGGGCATCGGGGTTAACGAAGATGTGATTCACACGAATACTGTTATTCAACATAGCCAGCAAGCCCGCGGTATGATCTTTGTCCGCATGCGAAACTACCACTCCGTCAACGACACTGATTCCCTGCTCTTGAAGGTAAGCAAGGATTCCGACGCCAGGACCAGTGTCTATCAAGACGACTCGGTCGTCGTCACGGAGAACAACTGCACTACCATGACCTACATCGAGGACATCTATACGCAACGCTGCGCGAGAGATCATTCGCGAACCTCCCATTCAGTCAAATACAGCGCAAGTCCCGCCTCGGCGCCCAGATTTGCCTGGGCAAATGTCCTGTATCCGGGCCGGACAAGTTTCTGCAACGGGGCCGGGAGGTCGCTCCGCGAAACCCAAATGCGGTCGCTACCCTGCCAGCTGGGCAGCTCAACAAGCATCAGTTCGGGATTCGTGTTATCCGAATCGAGGAAGTGGACTTGGGCCCTCCACGGCTTCCGGTCTTCCACAAAACGGCCGGCAATCTCTTGCAAACCTCTTTCAAAGGCTCGCTCAATCATTTCAGGTTTGAGTTCATCGGGCTGGAGGATAGCGGGGATATACCGCAGATGCGGACGAATATGAATAATCTCCGCGGATTCAAACCGAGTACACAGAATTGCCGGTACTTTGCGTCGCATCCACCTACTTGCAAGCTCGGCGCCATTGAACTGTGCATAACCTGAAGTCTGAAGCTTGAAGTCCGTGATTCCTGCGTCGAACCCTCCAGACCGTTCCAGAAACCCTTCGATGGCACCTAACCGATCTTCCGAAAAGACAACTGGTTGGCGATCCCAGAGCTCCACCTGGATCTCGAATAAATCACGCACATCCGCATCATCGTCGATGACGGCTATCTTGAAGAGTTCATTGACCGTTGTCATCACTTAGTCCCTATTGAGAATCGGGAGCCGTACGGTGAACGCTGCCCCACCCATTGGACCCGATGCGTCGACACTTATTTTCCCTCCGAGGTCCGCAACTGCATCGCGCACGATCGTTAGCCCTAAACCGGTCCCACCGGGTCGCCGCGATTCTCCCGGCAACCAGATGTCTCTGGTGCTAATTCCGACGATACCTGGCCCACTGTCACAGACCTCCAAGTACCAGGACGACTCTTCCCGATAGGTGGAAATTCGAACTCGGCGGTCCTCAGTTGCCGATTGTTCGAATATCGACAAGCTGTTATTGATCAGATTTGCCACTATGGACTCTAACGCGGCTTCGCTCCCTTGGACAAAGGCTTCATCAGCCGCGATAGTAGTCTCAACCGTTACTTTCCTCCCCTCGAGGAACGGTGAGTAAGTATCCAGCACCTCTTGAATGCTCGAATTCAGATCAACTCTCCCGACGCGACGTTTTTCGCCGTCGATCAGCCGAAGAGTGGCCTGCGCAAGGACGCCGATCGATCTCGTCGCCCGCCGTATCGCGGTGATCGACTTCTCGATCACGCCTGAGTACGCGGCTTCTCCCAGCTCACGCTTCGTCTTGACTTCAATCGCATTGGTAGCAATCTCAATCAGTTTGACCGTGTTGCCACTGGCCTCGTGTGCGAACGTTGCAGTTGTTATGCCAGCGGTGCTGAGGGTTCGGTACAACTGGACCTCCTTACGGAGCGCACGGACCTCGCTTTCCCGTGCTGAGTCGTATCGTTTGAAAACCCGCTCGAGTTCTCCCCTTCGCTCCGACGATGGAACACGAGCAATCTCGCGGTTCACCGCGGTTTTTTCGCCCGCGCTTCTCGTCGATGTCTTGACTCGAGTTGCTCGACGGCGCTCTTCAGCTATCGCCAGTCTTCGACGAGCCATCCAATCTAGTGCGTCCCTGCCGAACTCTTTCAGCGTTTCGAAAGCATCGTTCTCCACGAATCCGCTGCGGTCAGTCTTTTCAGTTAATCGCGTCCCTGAGTAATTAAGTTTTACGCGGCCGATAGATGTATTGGTACTAGGGCGCTCTTCGGGATTTCGTGCACGCGCAAGGTTCATGTCCAGCCAATCATTGCCGGGGTTTCCGTATGGGTTCACCCGAAGCCCATTCAGGTATACGTGCACGCCGCCGAATGTGTTAAGCCATTCCCGCACCTCCCCAACACTTGTCGTCCTTGAGACGAAAGTCGCCGCGCTCAGCGAAAACGTCCAAAGCTCGAAGGTCGCGTCCGGAATGTCATAAGTTCTCGTACCCCCGAATTCCGTGCTAATCCCACTGGTCTCAAACAGTACCAGCCCGCGCCAGTCCAGCACTCGGGCTCGCGCAACGCCATCGATAACCTCAGCAATCAAATGGTAATTAGCGTCCTCGAAGTATCGAGCGTCTACGAGCCGCTCAAGGTCTTCAAATTCGGGAGCTCGCAAGCGCGGCTTGAAGGCCGTTTCGCTCTCCACAAATGGGTCTGCGAGAAGAATAAGCGATCGAGCAACTCGCTTCACGTCCATTCGACCGATTCTCCGACGAAGATCAGAAACAACGATTTCGGATCCATGCGCGATGTCGACGTCGGCTTCACCGATTGGGATGATTACCTCATCAACCGTGTCTACCGCATCAAACTCCCGCCAGTCCAAAGTTACGGTCGACGCATTTCTATCGCCCTTTTTTCGTGAGCGCAAAACCGCCGTTTCTCCTAGCCGAAGTGCGGCCAGCCGTCCAAGCCCCTTGTTGCCGGCGGGCGCTCGCCCCTTCCCGGTCCGTGAAGAACTTGTCTTCGAGGAGCTACCGAGGACGAGCCATCCATTCAAAATCTGATCCACACTCATGCCGATGCCGTCATCGGTTACAGAGACGCGGCCTCGACCGGTGGATTGAATTTCGACTACGACATTCTCTGCGTCAGCATCATAGGCATTCTTGACCAATTCTAGTATACCCTGGTCTATGCTCGGGTTCAGCTCTTCGCCGAGGCGACGCAAAATTTCCGGCGCGAACTTGAACGAACCGTTCACGGGCATCTCAAGCGTCGATTCTTTGAAGAGGAGTATTCGCCACAGCCCCTACGGTGAGGTGCCTTAATCTAATCTCCCGATTCAGATGAGCATCAATTTGACGCCCTTCTAGTGCAACTAGGTGCTTCTCGCACGTGGCCAACAGGCCGTCTCGCGGCCGCAAGACAATCAAGTGATTCTCTACTGCAACCATTTGGTTCGACGCAACCAGGGTTGCCTTCATTCTGGGTGCTTGCTCCGGTCTCGATGTCCGACGCACGACGATGAACGGCGCTTGGTGTAATCGACCGGAGAAGCCCCTGACTTCTATCACTTCAGCGAGTCGCCTTTTGCCCCTGATATGCGTCGAGTCCAGGTAGGGATGCTTTGAGCCGACGTCTTCGTGCCGATGTGGCACCACCGATCCGACAGACACCTGGAAAGTGTCCCCGATAACGCGTTCAGGGGCGGCGAGTGTCCTATCGAGATTGCATGCGGCACTCCAACCCACTCCAGGCGCCGTCGGCCTGGGTGAACTTGTGCGTCGGAGTCGCAAAATGAAGATGTGGACATCCGTAAATGCATCAAAAGTGTCCGCTACCTCGATGCTCTCGATGACGCCATGCCTGAGGATCTCCTCGCGCCACCGCCGATACCGACTCCCACTGCGCAAAACGTCGGGCAGTATAGCTAAGAGCATCGCGTTCTCGGACATTTTCCGCAGTGCATGCAGGACAAACACCGCCGCTGAGTTGACCGAGCCGCTCGACCAACCGGTCGAGCGCTCCTCTACCATAGGGTTGAAGGGCGGGTTCATCACCACGTGAGTGGCCGATTTCAAATCGATTGGATCGCGGAGGAAATCGGCGACGACGAAGTTCTCTTCAAGCAGGCCCGGCCCGGCACAGGCAGCCATCATCCGATTGCGTGAGATTGTTATAAAGCTGGGTTCAATGTCGTATCCTCGTACCTGATACTCGGGGCTAGCATTTTTACCAGCTCGACGCAGCTCGCGAACGGCTGGGAGGAGAAGGCTCGCTGCACCACAAGCGGGGTCAATCACCACGGAGGATTCATTGAGCTGTTGAAGTATCGGTTCCCAGAGACTGGTAGCCAGTTCATCCCCCGTGAAGTAGATCCCATTAGTGTGACGCCAGGAAGCGTCGGTTGTGAACCGAAGAGATCGTGCGACCTCGTCCGAGCTGTCGCTGTCAGCAGATCTGTCGTCACTGCGCGCAGCCGTCCGGTCCACGTCTCGGCGGTCCTCCAGGTCAACAGCCAGGCAATCAGTCATCACAGCAGGAGCGTAGCGCGGGATGCCTTCGGTCGGCACGCACCTCCATCCGGAACACATAGGACTGTCGTTCGGCGGGATTGAAGAGTTTGGAACGTCTCGCCATCGAGTGTCTGTTGATCGCTTCGGGTAGTTCTGTCGGGAACTGGCGCCTGAGGATGCAGAACCGTGTCGGTGCCGGCATCTGGTCAGAAGAGGCCCCCGCGACGTGCGCCCCTGGCAGACCTTCCAGCCGATCAGGAGGAGTGCGGCGCTTCTCGCTAAACCCGTGTCGAGCCTCTAGTAGCCGTCAGACAGTCTGATAGCGGGCCTAAGTTGTCTAGCGACCAGCTCAGCACAAACCGCCCCCGCGTCCCGCCCGCCTCCAACCGCTCATGCGCCTCCACAGCCCGCGCAGGCGCCAGTACCTCCGCGACCCGCGGCGTCAACGTCCCACTCTCCACCGCGTGCCGCAGCTGCTCGAGCTTGTCGAACGACCGGTACTCCGAGAACACCATCACCTGCACGAACTCGATCCCCCGGTCCCCGTTGCCCTGCCACCCCCGCACGTCGAAAAAGACTCCCCCGTCCCGAACGGCGTCCACCACCTCGTCGCGCTGCACTGCAGCATCGGCGAGCGCGTCGACCCCGTCCGGCACGAGCTCGCGCACCGCGGCAGCGAACCCATCACCGCGCGGCACGATGTGGTCCGGCCCGAGCGACCGGACGAGTGCTTCGTCCGCCGGAGCAGCATCCGCGATCACGGTCAGCCCGGCGGCCTTCGCCAGCTGCACCACGTAGTTCCCGAGCAGCCCCGCGGCCCCGGTCACGGCGAGCGTCTGCCCCGGCGCGAGCGAGGCGTGCGACAGGATCTGCAACGCCGTCAGCCCGTTCATCGGCACTGTGGAGGCGAGCGGGAGAGACGTCCCACGAGGGATCCGCGTGAACGACCCCACCGGCGCGACGAGCTCCTGCACGTAAGCGCCACCGTGGGCGGTGAGCGGCAGCGCCACCGCCATGACCTCGTCGCCGACCTGCCAGCCGGTGACGTCGGGCCCGACCTCGTCGATGACACCGGCGGCGTCCATCCCGGGCACGTACGGCGGTGAGGCCTGCGAGCTGTCCCGCTGCCCGGCACGCACGCCCGTGTCGGTCGGGTTCACCGCGAACGCCTGCACCCGGATCCGCACGGATCCAGCCCCGGCGTGCGGCTCCGGCACCTCGTGGACGGCGAGGGCCTCGGGCCCTCCGAACGCTTCGACTCCGATGACCTGCATCCTCCCGGTCTACGCGCCGGTTGCTTGACGCAACCTGACGCGACCAGCACACGGCCTGGAGGCCCGGCACCACCCCGCCCCGCGCCTCCCGCCCGTCAGGGGGTGCGGTCCACAGCACGTGGTGCGCCATGCTGGCACCGTGCGTTTCGACGAACTCCTCACCCGGTCCGACGGTCCCGCGATCGCCGAGGAGCTCGCCGCCCTCCGCCGACCCGCACGGTACGTCCTCGAGGGCATCCACCAGGAGTCCCGGCAGCAGTTCTGGCAGTTCCGTGTCGACATCGACGAGCCCGCGCAGACCTGGACGCTCGTCCGTCAGCGCGCCAAGCCGGTCTCCTACCGCGAGGGCGTGCTGTACGACCCCGACGACGGTCCGCACGAGGTGTCGTTCGCCCGGAGCATGGTCTCCGATCCCGTCGTCCGGATGGCCGTGCCCGACCTGATGCTCCGTTGGGGTCGCGGCCCAGAGAGCTTTCACCCGATCCTGGTCCAGCACATCGGCGAGCACTCGATCCTGCTGACGTTCGAGCACCACGAGGACCCGGCGTTCCGCACGACGCTGGTGATCGACGAGCGCGACGGCATCGCCCGCCGTTCGTACGAGCACGGCGAGGCCACGATCGTCACGAGCGTGCGGACCGCCGAGCCGGACGAGGTCCTGCCCCTCGTCCGCTTCGTGCCACCGACGGACTGGATCCGCCCGCAGCACTGAGGTCGTGGCGGTTCCGGTTCGCGATCCCCGACGATCCCGAGCCAGAACCGTCAGACCTCAATCGTCATCAGGGCCGTCACCGGTAGTCGTCCGGGTCACCGAGCACGCAGCGCGAGTCCACATTGACGTGCGCGCGGATCTTCGTGGCTGCGATCGACGCACGAGGCTTGCCGTCGGCGCGTGCGACCACAGCGGAAACGTCACCCGTCGCTGCATCCATCTCGGTCCGCGTCGTTGCGAGCTCGTACCCTTGCTTTCTCCAGTGTTCACTGGCCTGTTCGACGAGCACCCGCGGGTCATCCGGTCTGTCCACCTCAACGTAGTAGCTGAACTGCACCGCCCTCTGCCCGTCGACCTGGCAGTCGTTCGCGACCGGCTTCGGGACTTCCTGCGGCCATGTGTCGGGAGCGAGTTCCAGGACCGACCGGAGTTCCGTCACGGCCTGCGAGCGCGCTTCGTCCATGGTCATGGTCTCGCTCGGCTCTGCCATCCCGCACCCCGAGAGCACGAGGGCAATCGTGCCGGCCAGAGCGGCAGCGGTCATCGGCTTGTCCACTCGCCTCGTCATCACAGCCGACCCCGTTGCGTGCCGAGTCGTCTGGACCACACCAATCCGTCCTCGTAGTCGTCCGGCGAACCCTCGGCGCACTGGGAGTCGACGTAGAGGCTGATACCGCGCTCACTGAATTGGAACGAACCCCAAGGCTTCCCGTCCGCACGCGCGGTCGCCGAGTACGCGACGCCGTACTTCCCGAAGTCCTCTTGCGAGGGTTGCACGTCCAACCCCTTCGAGCTCCAGAACTCCTCGAACGACGTGGAGAGTTCCTTGGGATCGGTCGTCTGGTCGATCGTCACGAGGTACTGGAACCGGACTCCGTCGCCCCCGTCGGCACATCGCGTGGCGACCGGGTCTGGGACCTCGGGCCAAGCCAGCGGTTCGTGGTCCATCGTCTCTCGCAAGAACGCCACGGCGTTCTGCTTCGCCTCGTCTGGTTGCATCTCGTCTTCCCCGTTCGAACCACAGGCCGTCGCCGTCGCGAGGAGCCCGACCACGGCGACGAACCCGAGGAGCGACTTCGACAGGCTGTTCACGGCATGGTCACTTTCGCTGTTCCCAACATCGTCTTCGTGCCGCTGTCGAGGTATCCGACGTTCCGAGACTCCCTGCCATCCCGCACCCCGCCAGCGCGAGGACGATCGTGCCGGCCAGAGCGGCAGCGGTCATCGGCTTGCCCACTCGCCTCGTCATCGCAGCCGCCCCCACCTCGACACCGCCACTCGTCGTGATCCTGCACCGACCCCGTTGCTTCGCGGTCGCCTTCGCGTCGTTGTCGACCGACACCGGGACCAAGTAGGCGAAGCGGACGCCGTCATCGCACTGCTCAGCGGTCGGTTCCGGGGTGTCGGGCCATGACACGTCCACGGCCTTCTCGGTCTTGCGGAGCAGTTGCAAGGCTTCAGCCTTCGCGTCGCTTCGCCACGGCTGTTATTCATCGTCCGGAGAGCCAGCAACACACTGGGAGTTGACGTAGACGAGTGCATTTCCGTTCGTGATCTCGAAGGCTGCGCCCGCCTTCCCGTCAGCCTTCGCCGTGGCTGCGTACACGGTCCCGTACTTCGACCCGAAGTCCTGCTTGCTCCGCTCGACCTGGAGTCCTTTCGAGCGCCAGAACTCGGCCAGGGAGTCAGCGAGTTCGGTCTGCTTCGAGTTGACCGGAGCATGCACCATGTACTGGTACCGGACACCCTCCGAGCACTTCTTGCTGACGGGGTCCCCGGGCGACGACCAATCGATATCCGTTGACGTCGTGGTCTGGTCGAGCAGCGCCAGGGCGTCCTTCTGCGTTTCTTCCGGGGTCATGGTCTTCCCTTCGGCCGCGCATCCGGCGACCACGATCGTGGCGGACAGCAGGGCTGCCAGCACGGCGAGCCTCTTGCGGTTCGGCGCATGACGCGCAGTCCTCACGGCGTACATGTGCTCGGCGTGGGTCGCAGCGGCGTTCGGGACCGAGGACGGGATACCTGCTGATCCGAGGGTCACGAAGGAGTGCACCCAAAGGTCGGGTGAGGCCGCGAGCGCCACTGCCGCGGTGGTCGATCCGCACGGGTGCGCAACGACGTCGAGCTGGGCGTCCGGACGAGCCGCCCCCGCCTCGAAACCGTCACTCGTCGTAATCGTGCACCGACCCCGTCGCGCACGGAGAGGTCACCTGCACCGCGACCGACGTCGAACTGATCTGGTACGCCGCTCCTGCCGCACCATCCCGGTCGGCAGTCGCCGAGTAGAGCGTGCCCCTCGCACCGAAATCCGTCTCGGACGGCGATACTCGAAGACCTTCCGACTCCCAGAGCTGCCGGAGTGACTTCGCGGTCGCCTTCGCGTCGTTGTCGACCGACACCGGGACCAAGTAGGCGAAGCGGACACCGTCATCGCACTGCTCGGCGGTCGGTTCCGGGGTGTCGGGCCACGACACGTCCACGGCCTTCTCGGTCTTGCGGAGCAGTTGCAAGGCTTCAGCCTTCGCGTCGTCAGGGGTGTGCATTGATTGGCTCCCTCCTGCACAGGCCGTGAGGCCCCCGGTCAGCAGACTCACCGTCAACACGACGAGCCCGATGCGTTGCTTCGCCATCACGGCAGGGTCACCTTCGCCACGGCTGCCAGCGTAGGGGTACCGAAGTCGAGGTAGCCGTGATCGTGCGAATCGTTCGGCGCCGTGAGGTCATGGATGTTCACGCCGTTCTCTCCGAATGTCTTGATCCTCGTCGCGCCCTCGAAGCCGTCAGTTGGGTCGAGTCGCATGCTGTACTTCCGGCCGATGAACGCGATGTCGCCCTTTTCGACTCCCTGCGCCGCGTACATGTGCTCGACGTTGGTCGCCGCTGCGTTCGGGATGGAAGTCGGAATGCCCGCTGAACCGAGCGTGACGAGCGAGTGCACGCCCAGGTCGGGGTTCTCGTGGAGCGCGATCGACGCCATCGTCGAACCGTAGGAATGTGCCACGACATCGAGCTGAGCGCCTGGCCGCGTCGCACGGAATCCACCGAGGTCGGCGGCCAGCTTGGGCGCTCCTCGTTCAGCGTACGAATCGCCGAAGACACCGAGGTTCCCGGTGGTGGCGGCATTCGGCGGAGCTTCGTACCCCAACCATGTGATCATGGCCGTGTTCGCTCCGCGATCCATCTGACGCTGCGAGAACATGATGTTCGAGGAAGCACGCATGTACTGCGTCGTGTCCGCCAGCGACGACCCCATCCCCGGGACAACGAAGCTGACGCCGTCGGCGGTGTCGAGATCGCCGAGGGAGAACGCGCCGAGGGGTGGTTCCCCATCGTGGAACGACACCATCTGCCGGGGGACCGAGTCATCGACTGCGAGTTGGGTGCGGGCTCCGGCCGTGAAGTTCTCGAGCCGGTCGCGACGAGTTTCGGCGGCGTTCAGCTTCTGCTGCGCCGCGAGCTGCGCGGTCCGACCGATCGCCGTCTTGAGGTCCTTCTTCGCGGCCTTCACCGCTTCCTTCGCTTGCTCGTACGCCCGCTGCGCACTCAGCCGGTTCGCCTGATCACGTGCCCAGTACGGCACACCGTTCAGGTTGCCGATCACCGCGGGCAACGCCGTGATCAGCGCGTCCTGCGCCGCCGAATGCTCCCCCGCGGTGCCGCGTCCACCGAGCCCGTCCCACCACGCCTGCACGACCTCGGGCGGCATCCCGGCGATCCTGTCGGCGACGGCCTTGTCCTGCGCCGCGAGTACTTCCGGCGGCATCCCGGCCACCGCCCGCAGGAAGTCGGCGTCGCTCATCGCGGCGAGCGTCCCCGCGTACCCGACGGCGACCCCGAGCACCTCACTGTCAATGAGGCCCGCCGCTGCCGCACGGTCCGCAGCAGCCCGCCGCTCCACGAGGGCGTCCCACTCCGCGTCGAGTCGCTTCGCCGCGGCGGCGAGGTCGTCAGCGTCGGTCTGCAGACGATCGACTCGACGGTCGTCGGCTTCAGTGGCATCGCTGCCCGCGGCCGACGACCGAGCGCTGCCCATCGAGACGGCGTTGGCGACCGAGTCGACGGCGTTGGTCAGCTGAGCGGCTTGGATGCGTTCGGCCTCGTCCTGGATCTGTCGGACGGCTTCGGCGTAGGTGTCGAGCACGTCGATCGCTGCGTCGAGTCGACTGATGATGCGCTGCGCGGCGGGCGCGATCGTCCCGACGGTGGTGGTGAAGCGGTCCTTCGATGCACCGTTCCACCCGTCGGCGTCGTGTTGCGCGCTGGCGACGTGATGCGCGCCCGTACGGATGTCGTCCTGGTGATCGGCGAGCGCGCTCGAGAGCCTGGTGATCGCGCCCGGGTCGCCGGCGAGTGGGTCCGCCGCCATCACTTGCCCTCGGCTCTGCCGGCCAGGTCGTCGTCGGCGTCGGCGAAGAGCGACTTCGTGTCCCTCGCGTACTGCCCGAGCGTCCGGCTCGTGTCCGCGAGCCACGAGTCCGACCGCTGCTGCGCGGTCCGGAACGTCGCGAACGCCTGCGCGACGTCGTCCGCACCGAACGCGCCGCCCTCTGACGGCACCGAGGCACCCGCGAACGTTGCGGTCGCTTTCTCGAGCGCGCCGTGGACGGCTTCGAGCGTGCTCCACGACACTGTCAGATCGGCCATCGTCTCCCCCGTCTCGCCGTAGCGGCCCGCACCGCTTCCCCGTCGGCAACATATCAGAACAGTTGCGGGACGCAACCGCCGCGAGCGCGGCCTGTGGACGACCAACCCGCACCGCCCCTCCGATGCGGCCCGAGCCGTTGACGGTTCCGGTTCACGATCCCCGACGATCGCGAACCAGAACCGTCATCGGCCGGAAACCGAACCGCTTCCCCCGCCTGCACCATCCCCCGATCGGACGATGCCGAGACCACGGCCTCAGCCGATCCCGCAAAGCGAGCCGGCGGCGAAGCTTGACCCATGCCCGAGTCCCCCGCCATCGAGGTCCAGCACCTCGGCAAGCAGTACGCCACCGGCAAACGCGCCGTGGACGACGTCTCCTTCACGATCGAACGGGGCGAGACCTTCGCGCTCCTCGGCCCGAACGGTGCCGGCAAGTCCACGACGGTCGAGATCCTCGAGGGGTACCGCTCCCGCACCGCCGGCGAGGTCCGCGTCCTCGGTCACGACCCGGCACGGACGAGCCGCAGCCACAACGCACGCATCGGCATCGTCCTGCAGACCAGCGCGGAGTCCCCGAACGTCACCGTCGCCGAGCAGCTGAACCACTTCGCGACGCTCTACCCGAAGCACCGCAGGGTCGAGGAGCTCCTCACCGCGACGGGGCTCGAGACGCAGCGCAACACCCGCATCAGCCGACTGTCGGGAGGCCAGCGCCGCCGTGTCGACGTCGCCCTCGGCATCATCGGCCGCCCGGAGGTCCTGTTCCTCGACGAACCGACGACGGGCTTCGACCCCGAGGCCCGTCGGCAGTTCTGGGACCTCCTGCGCCAGGTGCAGCACGAGGGCACGACGATCCTGCTCACCACGCACTACCTCGACGAAGCCGCCCAGCTCGCCGACCGTGCCGCGGTCATCGCCGACGGGAAGCTCCTCGACCTCGCACCCATCGACGAGATCGGCGGCGCCGAGGCCCGCACGCCCCGGGTCCGCTGGCGTGACGACGACGACGGACACCACGACGAGCGCACCACCGACCCCACAGCGCTCATCCGCAGCAGCACCACGGCCATGCACGACCTCGAAGTCACCCGCCCGTCCCTCGAGGACGTCTACCTCGACATGGTGGGACAGCAGTGAAGACAGCGACCAGCCGCATCTCGTACGAGATCCGCACCTACTTCCGCGCTCCCGACGCGGTCTTCTTCACCTTCCTGTTCCCGATCATCATGCTGGCGCTGTTCTCGGTGGCGTTCTCCGGTGCCGCCGACATCCAGGCCGGCCCCGACGTCAGCGTCGACTACGCCACCTACTACCTGCCCGGTCTGGTCGCGACGGGCATCCTGCTCTCCGGCACGCAGTCCCTCGGCGTCGACATCGCCACCGAGCGCAGCGACGGCACGCTGAAGCGCCTCGGCGGCACACCCCTGCCGGTCCTGTCGTACTTCGTCGGCAAGATCGGCATGGTCCTCGTCACCACGCTCGTCCAGACCGCACTGCTGCTGGCGATCGCGAGCCTGGTGTTCGGCGTCGACCTGCCGACCGACGCGAGCAACTGGGGTGTCTTCGCCGGCGTGATGGTCCTCGGCATCGCCACCAGCTGCGTCCTCGGCATCGCGGTCTCGGCGCTCCCCCGCGAGGGCCGGCGCGCCACCGCCACCATCGTCCCGATCGTGCTGGTGCTGCAGTTCATCTCCGGCGTCTACCTGCCCTTCACGCAGCTCCCCACCTGGTTGCAGGACGTCGCCTCCGTCTTCCCCCTGCGCTGGATGGCGTCCGGCATGCGGTCCGTCTTCCTGCCCGGTGCGTTCGAGTCGGGTGAGCCGGGAGGCGCGTGGCACCTCGGCCTCGGAGCCCTCGTGTTGGCAGCATGGCTGGTCCTGGGCACGGTGGCCTGCCTGCTGACGTTCCGGTGGAACCGCAAGGACGCCTGATGCCCCCTGTGGAGAACCGCTCCGCGGTCCTGCATCGATGGGATGCTGTCGTCATGAACGGCGAGACGTGGATGCGCAACCGGTGGTTGCACGTCTTCTTCGCGGGCACGATGCTCCTCACCGCCGTGATCACCGTGTTCGGGTGGTCGCCGTGGGACACCCGCTGGCCGGCGTACACGGCGGTCGTGGTGCTCGTCGTCGCCTACGCCGTGTTCGGGCACCGCGGCTACGACAGTCCCCGTGCCGCCGCGGCCTTCCTGCCGCTGGTCCTCATCGCCGCCCTGGTGTTGCCCGCCGTCGTGCCGAGCACCGCGTTCGTGCAGTGCATCGCGTTCCCGCTCGTCTGGGTGCAGTCCGAACGGGTCCGCACCGCCGTCGTGCTCTCGATCGCGGTCGGCGTCGCGAGTGGCATCGGCCTGCAGGTCTCCGAGGGCCCGGACGCCCTCGTCAGCACCCTGCTCATCGAGGGCATCAGCGTGATCGGCGCCTGTGCGATGGGCGTGTGGATCTCGAGCGTCGCCGGCCTGTCCGAGGAGCGCCGTCAACTCCTCGACGAACTCCGCGCGACCCAGCAGTCGCTCGCCGATGCCCACCGCAGCGCGGGCGTCGCGAGCGAACGGGAGCGCCTGGCCCGCGAGATCCACGACACCGTCGCGCAGAACCTGGCCGGCATCGTCATGCTCACCGAACGCGCCCGGAAGGACCTGGCGAACGACCGCGGTGCCGCGCTCGACGAACGGCTGGCGGTCCTCGAGGAGTCGGCACGAGCGGCCCTCGAGGACTCCCGCGCCCTCATCGCCGCCGGGGCCGCCGGTGCCACGAGCGGCAGCCTGGCCGGGGCCCTGCACCGCCTGGCCGAGCGCTACACCCGCGAGACCGGCATGCCCGTCGCCGTCGACGCGACCGACGGCCCGCTCGACCGCGACGCCCAGGTCGTGCTGCTCCGGGTCGTCCAGGAGTCCCTCGCGAACATCCGTGCACACGCCGATGCCAGCTCCGTCCGGATCGTCCTGCGGCCCGCGCCCGAACAGGTCGGCATCCGCGTGACCGACGACGGCGTCGGGTTCGACACGAGCGCGCCGACCGTCGGGCACGGCATCCGCGGGCTCCACGAGCGGTTGGCGCTCTCCGGCGGCACCTGCTCGATCACGAGCACCCCGGGCGGCGGTACCGTCGTCGACGCGAGCCTGCCCACCGGACCCGAGCCGAGCCTCCCGGCCACCGATCGTCACCCCGTGGCGGAGGTGACCCGGTGATCCGCGTCGTGGTCGCCGACGACCACCCGATCGTCCGGTCGGGCATCGTGGCCCTGCTGCAGGACGCCGACGACGTCGAGGTCGTCGGCCAGGCCAGCGACGGCCGCGCCGCGGTGACGGTGGCACTGGCCGAACGCCCCGACGTCGTGCTGATGGACCTCCGGATGCCCGTGCTCGACGGCGATGCGGCGACGGCGGAGATCCTCGCCGTCGACCCCGGCGTCCGCGTCCTCATCCTGACCACGTACGAGTCCGACGACCAGATCCTCGCCGCCATCGAGGCCGGCGCCACCGGCTACCTGCTCAAGGCCGCCCCGGAGTCCGAGATCCTCGCCGGCGTCCGGGCGACCGCACGGGGCGAGACGGCGCTCGCACCCTCGGCAGCCGCAGCACTCGTCCGCCGAGCGACAGGCTCGCTCCCCGCCGCGGCCGGCCCGTCGCTGACCCCGCGCGAACTCGACGTCCTGCGCCTCGTCGCCCAGGGCAACAGCAACCCGGCGATCGGCCGCGCGCTGTTCCTCAGCGAGGCCACGGTGAAGACGCACCTCGGCCACGTCTTCGAGAAGCTCGGCGTCAACGACCGCACCCGCGCCGTGACCCGCGCGATGGAGCTCCAGCTCCTGCCGTGACTCCCGGTCCGCCGCTGCCGCGGGCCGAGGCCCGTCCTGCGGCGCTCCTGACGGTTCGGGTTCACGATCCCCGAGGATCCCGAACCAGAACCGTCACCGCGCGGACCCGAACCCGCGTCTCCCGCGCCGTGGACGCGACCACCGACGGAACGGGAGGCACGGTGCCTGCCCGCACCGTGCCTCCCGTCCGCTCCAGCGCGCGCCCTGCCATCACGACGCGCGCCCGCTCAGGCCCCCGCGTCCGCCTCCTGCGACCGGACGCGGAGCACCCGCGCTGTGGGGGTCGACCCGCCGTTCGTGACCTCGAGCGAGCCCGAGGCGGCATCCCACGCCACGGACCACGACCCGAATGCCGTCGGGAACAGCGGCTCGACGACCACCGCCTGCCCGGCGAACGCCGGCAGCGGCAACGACACCGTCGCCGACGCACCGGGCAGCGACCACACCGACAGGTACAGGTCGCCACCCGGCACGGCCAGCCCGAGCGCGACCCACGAGTCCTCCCAGGCCGGCAGCCCGAGCGGCCACACCGGCACCGTGGACTCGACGACCTGCAGGACCTGCCGGTGCGCCGCGATGGCGTGACCGACCACCGCACGCTGCGACGACGACATCTCGTTGAGGTACCCGGACAGGTACATCCGCCCGAGTACCCCGTTCACGAGCGACAGCGCGAACAGCTCCGGGTCCATCGTCGGTGCCGGGTACGCCCAGTTCCCCGCCTGCTCGGGCAGCATCGCGGCGGGAGCGGCGGCGGCGATCGTGGCGGACAGCACCGGGTCCTGCTGGTCCGAGGTCGACTGCATGTGGAGGCGGGACAGCATCGCCCAGTCGGCGCGCATCGCTCCCGAGGCGCAGTTCTCGATCAGCAGTGCCGGGTGCCGCTCCTGCACCGCATCGAGCCAGTCGAGCAGCGCCCGCTGGTGGTCGAGCATCCCGGCGAACGGCCCGGTCATGGTGTTGTTGTCCATCTTGAAGAACGTCACCCCGAGCTCCCCGACGAGCCGGTCGACCACCGAGTCGAGGTGTGCGCGGGCCTCCGGCGAGCGCAGGTCGAGCAGGTGCCGCCCGTGCTCCGCGACCCGGACCCCGTGGTGCTCGACGAACGCGGACGACGGCAGGGTCGAGGCCAGCGGCGAGTGGATGCCGATGACCTCGGGTTCGAGCCAGAGGCCGGCCTGCATGCCGCGCGCACGGATGTGGTCGATGACGTCCCCGAGCCCCGTCGGGAACCGCGACGCCGCTTCCTGCCACGCTCCGACGGTGTCCCACCAGTGCCCCTCGGCGTACCAGCCGGCGTCGATGCAGAACAGGTCCGCTCCGGCGTCGGCGGCCGCGTCGATGAGCGGCAGGAGCTTCTCGGTGGTCGGGTCGCCCATGAGCGTGTTCATGTAGTCGTTGAACACCAGGGGTAGGGCACGGTCGGCCTCCCGCACGTGCCGGAACGCCCGACGCTGCCGGGTGAGCACCCCGAAGGCGTCGTCGATCGACCCAGCGATCCCGACGGACACCGGCACCGAAGTGAACCGCCGATCCGGTCTGACGACGGTGGTCCACTGGTGGTCCTGGTCGGTCGGCCCGCTCAGCAGCAGGTACGCGTGCCGCCGGGTCTCCCCCAGCTCGTACAACCACGGCCCGTTGTGCTCGACCTGCCAGACGAGCGCGTACGGAGCCGGCACAGCGTCCTCCGCCTGCAGCACCCCGATCGGCAGCGCTTCGCCCGTCGACCACGAGCCGCGGTTCTGCACGACGGCGCGGCTGCGGGGCGGGTGGTGCTGGGCCTCCCGGTCGATCGCCGCAAGCCCGATCGACCGCAGCGGATCGGTCCGCCACCGGCTCTCCGCTGCCCAGTCGTTGTCGGCGTGCACGAGGGCGAGCTCGTCGACGGTGGCGTTCGAGTCGGTCAGGAACGCCCCGGTCGCGAACGACGACACGAAGTCGACGACGTGCTCGCCGTGCTCGGCCGACACCTCGGTCCAGGTCTGGAACGCGGGCACGCCGGCGCGCGCCCGGAACACCGACTCGGCCTGGAGGCCCGTGGCCGCGTCCGCCTGCACGATCCGGAACCACAGGTCGGTCCCGTCGTCGTGCTCGTGGTGCGACACGGGTCGCAGTCGCGCCCCGATCGTGGAGTCCACGTGCCGGAACCCGCCGGGGAACCGCCCGTGCCCGACGGTCGTGACCTCGACGAGCGGCTGCGGGTCGTCCGGACCGTGGGCGAGCGCTCCGCCAGCCGACGCTCCGCCGGCCGGCACGAAGGACACGAGCGCCGCGGGCTGGTCCGCACCGACCCGGAACCGTGCCGCGAACCCGTCGGTGACCCAGTCGACGAACGTCGACCCGTCGCTCATCGCGCCCCGACCGGTGCGGGCTCGCTCGACACCCAGTCCCCGACCGTGTGGTCGTAGCAGGTGGTGTTGTCGATCTTCGTCCGGTCGAGCGGCGGCCCCGCGGTGATCCGGCGCTCGGTGCGCTCCGGGTCGGGGGCGGCCTCGGCGAGCAGCCGGGTGTAGTCGTGGTGCGGGTCGAGGATGACGGCGTCCGACGGTCCGCGCTCGACGACCCGGCCGCGGTAGAGCACCAGGATCTCGTCGGAGAAGTGCCGCGCGGTCGCCAGGTCGTGCGTGATGTAGAGCACGGCGAGTTCGTCCTCGCGCTGCAGCCGGCCGAGCAGGTTGAGCACGCTCAGGCGGATCGAGACGTCGAGCATCGACACCGGTTCGTCGGCGATGAGCACCTGGGCGCCCGGGGCGAGTGCGCGGGCGATCGCGACGCGCTGCCGCTGCCCGCCGGAGAGCTCGTGCGGCCGCCGCGATGCGAAGTCCTCGTCGAGGTTCACCCGACCGAGCAGTTCCCGCACCTTGTCGGCGGTCTCGTCGGCGCCGCGGGCCCGGTGGTGCAGCTGCAGCGGCCGGGCGATGTGGTGCTCGATCGAGTGGAACGGGTTGAGCGAGGCGAACGGGTCCTGGAAGACCATCTGCACGTGCCGGCGGTACATGCTGCCCTCGACGGGGGTGCCGTCCTCGAGCCGCACGTCGATCGAGCCGCGCGTCCGGGTCTCGAGCTTGGCGAGCATCCGCGCGATGGTGGACTTGCCCGAGCCTGACTCCCCCACCAGCGCGACGGTCCGGCCGGGCAGCAGCTCGAACGACACGTCGTCGACGGCCCGCAGGGTGGTGCGCTGCAGGCCCTTGCGGGTGTGGAAGTCCTTGCCGAGGTGGCTGACGGTCACACTGGTCATCGGTCCGTCTCCTGTGCTGCCTGGACCACGACGGCCCGGGTGTCGGTCTCGGGTTCGGCGCCGTCCTCGACCCCGGTGCGGATGAACGCGCCGCGGGCTCCGGACAGGCTCGGGAACGACTGCAGCAGCTTCCGCGTGTACGGGTGCTGCGGGTCGTGCTGGATCACGCTGGCGCGGTCGCACTCGACGACCTCGCCGCGGAGCATGATCGCGATCCGGTCGCTGATCTCGAGCAGCAGCGGCAGGTCGTGCGTGATGAACACGACGGCGAACCCGAGCTCGTCGCGCAGTCGGACGATCTCGCGCAGGATCTCCCGCTGCACCACGACGTCGAGCGCGGTGGTCGGCTCGTCCATGATCATGATCTGCGGTTCGAGCAGCATCGCCATCGCGATCATCACGCGCTGCCGCATGCCGCCGGACAGTTCGTGCGGGTACGCCGTGATGCGGGACGGGTCGACGCCGACGCGGCGCAGGGCGTCCTCGGCGATGGCTCGTCGTTCGCGGCGCGGCAGGCCCTTGCGGTGTTCGACCAGGGCGTCGTCGAGCTGGGCGCGGATCGTGGTGACCGGGTTGAGCGCGTTCATCGCCCCCTGGAACACCATCGACAGCCTCGACCACCGCACGGCCCGGAGCTGCTCGTGCGGCAGACCGAGCAGGTCGACGTCGGTGCCGTCGCGGTCGTGGAACGTGATGCTGCCCGACGTGACCTTCGCCGGCGGCCGGTGCAGCCGGGTGATGGCGTACGCCAGGGTCGTCTTGCCGCAGCCCGACTCCCCCGCGAGTCCGAGGATCTCGCCGGGCGCCAGGGTGAGCGAGACGTCCTTGACGGCGTGCACGGGGTGCTCGGTCTCGTAGACCACGTCGAGGTGGTCGATGGTCAGCACGGCCGGCCGGCGGCCGTCGCCCGTGGCATCGGAGGTGACCGGTCGTGCGGTGTCGGTGGCGCTCATCGGGCGACCCCCTTCGTGTCGTGACCGGCGGTGGCGACGCGGGCCGGGCCTCCCGAGCGGGCCGCACGCTTCGCACGACGGTCGCGCCGTCGCTGCGCACGCACGTTCGCGAGTCGCGGGTTGATGACCTCGTCGATCGAGAAGTTCACCAGGGACAGGCCCATGCCGAGCAGGGCGATGAGCAGGCCCGGCGGCACGAACCACCACCAGGCGCCGTTCGCCAGCGCGAAGCCGTTCTGGGCGTAGAAGAGCATCGTGCCGAGCGTCGACGAGTTCGACGCCCCGAGCCCGAGGAACGACAGCCCCGCCTCCCCGAGGATCGCGGCGATCACCGCGAACACGAACTGCGACGCGAGCACCGGCAGCAGGTTCGGCAGGATCTCGACGGCGATGACCCGCCAGGGCCGTTCGCCGGCGACCCGGGCAGCGGACACGTAGTCGCGGTTGCGGATCGACATCGTCTGCGCCCGCAGCACCCGGGCGGACCCGGCCCACGACGTGATCGCCAGGACGACCGCGATGGTCCAGAGCCCGCGGGCCTCACGCGGCACCAGGCCGGAGATGACGATGACGAGCGGCAGGCCGGGGATGACGAGGAACACGTTCGAGAACAGCGAGAACGCCTCGTCCATGATCCCGCCCAGGTAGGCGCCGAGGATGCCGAAGAACGCGGACAGCACCGTGGCGAGGACGCCGACGATGAGCCCGATCTGCAGGCTGCCCCGGGTGGCGAAGGCGAGCTGCGCCAGGACGTCCTGACCGGTCTGGGTGGTGCCGAGGACGTTCGAGCCGCTCGGTCCCTGCAGCCCGGTGTCGCGGATGGTCGTCGGGTCGCCGACGAGCAGCGGTCCGATCACCCCGAACAGCGTGACGCCGGCGACGAGCACGATGCCCGTGACGAGCCAGGGGGTGAGGGTGGGGAGGAACCGACGGATGCCGCCCTTCGACGCGCGCCGGGTGGCGATCGACGTGGTGCTGTCGGCCTCCTCGGTCAGCGCGCCGATGGTGGGCTCGGTCTCCTGCTGGATGTTGGTCATGGTCGTCTCCTCCCCTAGCTCCGGGCCCGCGTGCGCGGGTCGATCAGTCCGTACAGCAGGTCGACGACGAGGTTCGCGCCGAGGACCGCCAGGGTGATGAACAGGAAGATGCCCTGCATGAGCGCGTAGTCGTTGTTCGTCACGGCGGACAGCAGCTTCGACCCGATGCCCGGGTACGAGAACACCTGCTCGGTGACGACGGAGCCGGACACGATGAACCCGAGGGAGATCGCGAACCCGGCGACGGACGGCAGCACGGCGTTCCGAGCGGCGTAGTTCCGCAGGATCTTGCCGTCGGACAGGCCCTTCGCCTGCGCGGTGGTGATGTAGTCCTCGGACAGCGTCGACACCATCATGTTGCGCATGCCGAGCAGCCAGCCGCCGAGCGACGCGAGCACGATCGTCACCGCCGGCAGCACCCCGTACTGCACCGCCGAGACGATGAAGTCCCAGTTGAAGCCGGGGGTCAGGATGACGTCGTAGCCGCCCTGCGCCGGGAACAGGTGGAGCCCGGTGGCGAAGAAGTACACCAGGATCAGCGCGAGCCAGAAGTACGGCACCGCGGCGAGCAGTGTGGTGGCCGGCACGAACGAGTCGAGCCAGGTGCCGGGCCGCCACCCGACGAAGGCCCCGAGGCCGACGCCGATGATGGCGGCCAGGATCGTCGCGATCCCGACCAGCGCGATGGTCCACGGCAGCGAACTGCCGATCACCTCGGTCACGGGTGCCGGGAAGTAGCTGACGGACACCCCGAGGTCACCGCGGAACACGTTGACCAGGTAGTGGCCGTACTGGGAGATGAGCGGCTCCGAGGAATCGCCACCGAGGAGCAGCTCGTACGCCTCCCGGGTCGCCGGGGTCACCTGCCCGCCGCGCTGCTGGAGCTTGGCGAGCAGGATGTCCACCGGGTTGCCGGGCAGGAGCCTGGGGATGATGAAGTTCAGCGTCAGGGCCGCCCACAGTGCGACGACGTAGAAGCCGATCTTGCGCAGGAAGTAGGTCATCGTCGAGTGCCCCTCGGTCGCGATCCCATCGGTGTCAGCCCTTCGCCGGCTTGAGCGCCTTGAAGATCTCGGCGTTGTCCGGGCTCGCCCAGACCGCCGGGAACGCGTACAGGTCGTCCTTCGTCGGCCAGCCGGTGAACTTCGCCGCGTGGAACTCACTCGTCGTGCCGCCGGTCATCACGGGGATGTACGGCAGGTCCTCGACGATGTGCTCCTGGATCGTGTCGAGCTCGGGCTGGGTCGCCGCGGTGTCCTCGGGGTTGATCGTGGCGAGCTTCGCGATGGCCTTGTCCACGTCGGGGTTGCTGTACCGCGAGATGTTCATCGGGGCTGCTTCGCCGACCTTCGCGGTGTTCGCCGTCGTGAAGTAGTTGTTGTACAGGTAGTACGGGTTCGCCGTCGGGCCCTGGCCGAGCGAGTCGATCGCGAGTTCGAAGTTGCCCTTGGTCTTCTTGTCGGTCCACTCGTTCCACGACGACTGCTGCGCCTTGAGCTCGATGCCCGCGGCCTTGAGCTGCTGCGTCATCGTGTCGATCGCGGTGATGTAGTCGGTCCACCCGGTGACGACCTCGACCGTCAGGGACAGCTTCTTGCCGTCCTTGGCGTAGATGCCGTCCGAGCCCTTCTTCCAACCGGCGTCCTCGAGGGTCGAGGCGGCCGCGTCGGTGTCGGCGGTCTCCGGCATCACGGCCGGTTCGATGTCCTTCGAGATGGTGTCCTTCTGCGTCGTGGTGAGCGCGAAGGTCGGCGAGATCTCGCTCGCCGTGTTCTCGAACGCCAGCGAGTTGAGCTGCTTGCGGTTGATGGCGTCGGCGATCGCGTGGCGGACGGCCGGGTCGGTCTGCGGGCCGGCGCAGCCCAGGTCGGTGTTCGCGCAGGTCAGCAGGGCCATCTGGTTCTGGCCGACGGTGATGCCGTCGTAGCCGTTGTAGTTGGCGGGGATGTCGTCCATGTTCGGCACCGGGCCGGTCTGCCAGTCGATCGACCCCTGCTTCAGTGCGTCGGCGCCGGCGGTGTTGCCGGAGAGCGACAGGTAGCGGATGGTCTTCACGGCCGGGGCGCCGTCCCAGTACTTCTTGTTCGCCTCGAGGGTGAACGCCTGCGCCTTGAAGGTGCCGAGCGTGTACGGGCCGGTGCCGACGGGCTCGCGCACGACGTCGGTGGTCGGGTCGATGTCCTTCCACAGGTGCTCGGGCACGATCCAGGTCTTGCCGAGCAGGTTCGGGCCGAGCACGAACGACGGCTTGTCGAACGAGACGACCACCTTGTCGTCGCCGTCGGCCTTCGCGGTGCCGTCGTAGCCGATCGAGTTCAGGGCCTTCTGCTTCTTGAGCATGTCGAGCGTGAACACGACGTCCTTCGAGGTGAAGGGCTCGCCGTCGCTCCAGGTGGCTCCGTCGCGCAGCGTGATGGTGAGCTGCGTGCCGTCGTCATTCCACTCGTAGGACTTGCCGAGCAGCGGCTTCGGGTCCTCCGTGTTGACGTTGGTGATGAAGAAGAGCGACTCGTAGATCGTGCCGACACCGCCGATGTTGGACGGCGACCACGGGTTGAAGTTGATCTGGTAGTCGCCGGACTGGCCGGTGTACGCCACCAGGGTCGAGGCAGCGGCGTCGTTCGTGCTGGCGGTGCCGCTGGAGCTGCAGCCGCTGAGCGCGAGGCCGGCTGCGAGGAGAACGGCGCCGCCGATGGCGAGCCGTGAACGGGTTGGGTTGAACATCGTTGTCCTCTCGGTCTGCGTCGTCGCAGGGTCCACGTTGTGAGCGTGATTGTTACACGCGTAAACTAAGGCGGTCAAGGGGTCGGGTCACGGCCCCGTAACGATGAGGAGACGCAATGGAGCGGACCACCCTGGACGGCACGTGGACCCTCGAGGCGGTGACCGGGCCCGAGGAGTCGGCGGAGCACCGCGAACCGATCGCGGCGCAGGTCCCCGGCTGCGTGCACACCGACCTGCTGCGGGCCGGCCGGATCCCCGACCCGTTCGACGGCGACGGCGAGGCCGCCACCCAGTGGATCGGCGACACCGTCTGGCGCTACCGCCGCACCTTCGAGTGGACCGCGCCGGACGAGACCCGCCACGACCTCGTCGCCGACGGACTCGACACCCTCGCCACGATCGAGCTCAACGGCATCGTCGTCGCGACCACCGCCAACCAGCACCGCTCGTACCGGTTCCCCGTCGGGCACCTGCTCCGATCGGGCACGAACGAGCTCGTCGTCACGTTCGACGCGCCCGTCCCCGCCGCCGAGCGTCTGTCCGCACTGCACGGCGGCGAGCTGCCCCACGTCAACCACCACCCCTACAACGCGCTCCGCAAGAACGCGTCGAACTTCGGGTGGGACTGGGGCGTCGACGTCGCCACGAGCGGCATCTGGAAGTCGATCGGCATCGAGTCCTGGAGCGGCGTCCGCATCGCGTCCGTCCGTCCGCTCGTCGACCTCGACGACACGACCGGTGTGCTGACGGCCCACGTCGACGTCGAGCACGCCGGCTCCACCGGTTCCTTCTCGCAGGCGATCGGCAGCGCGCCCGTCGCGTCCGCGGACGGTTCCGCGGGCACCGGCCTGGAGGCCCGGATCACCCTGACCGCGCACCCCGCGTCCGCAGGGCATGCGGCTTCCGACACCGCCGGCCGGGTGGTCTGCGCACGCCCCGTCGTCGACGGTGCCGCGACCGTGCGCCTCGAGGTCCCCGACGTCGCCGTCTGGTGGCCCCGCGGCGAGGGTGACCAGCCGCTGTACGACGTCCGGGTCGAGGTCGGCGACGACGTGTGGGCCGGCCGTGTGGGCTTCCGCACGGTCACGCTCGACACCGCCGCCGACGCCGGCGGGGCGCCGTTCCTGCTCCGCGTCAACGGCCGTCCGGTCATGGTGCGCGGGGCGAACTGGATCCCCGACCACGCCTACCTGACCGAGATGACACCCGAGCGGTACGCGGACCGGATCCAGGACGCGATCGACGCGAACGTGAACCTGCTCCGCATCTGGGGCGGCGGGATCTACGAGTCCGACGACCTGTACGACCGGTGCGACGAGCTCGGCGTCCTGGTGTGGCAGGACTTCCTGTTCGCCTGTGCCGCCTACGCCGAGGAGCCCTGGCTCGCCGACGAGGTCGAGCCCGAGGTCCGCGAGGCCGTCATCCGCCTCAGCCCGCACCCGTCGCTCGTGGTGTGGAACGGCAACAACGAGAACCTCGTCGCCTACGCCGAGTGGGGCTGGCGGCCGTCGCTCGTCGGCCGGACCTGGGGCAACGGCTACTACCGTTCCCTGCTGCCGTCGGTCGTCGCCGAGCTCGACCCGACCCGGCCGTACACGCCGGGCAGCCCGTTCTCGTTCGACGAGTACCTGACGCCGAACGACCAGCGGAACGGCAGCGTGCACATCTGGGACGTCTGGAACCGGCTCGACTACCGCGCCTACGCCGACTGGGAGCCGCGGTTCGTCGCCGAGTTCGGGTTCCAGGGCCCGCCGGCGTGGTCGACCCTGACCGCGGTGGTGCACGACGAGCCCCTCGACCAGGACGGCCACGAGATGCTCGTGCACCAGAAGGCAGACCAGGGCAACCGGAAGCTCGCCGACGGCATGCGCGGGCACCTGCCCGAGCCGACCTCCATCGAGGACTGGCATTTCGCCGCGCAGCTCAACCAGGCGCACGCGATCCGCTTCGGCATGGAGTGGTTCCGCTCCCGCACGCCCGACAACACCGGCATGGTCGTCTGGCAGCTCAACGACGACTGGCCCGTGGTGTCCTGGGCCCTCGTCGACCACGCCGGCATCCGGAAGCCCGTCTGGTACGCCGTCCGGCAGGCCTACCAGCCCGTGCTGCTCACCGTGCAGCCGTCGTCCGGCGGCCAGGGTGGCGACGGCGACGGAGGTCTCGACGTCGTCCTCGTCAACGCGCCCGGGGCCTCGGTCGCCGACGAGGTCACGGTCTCCCGCGTCGCCTTCGACGGCACCGTGCTCGAGTCGTCGTCGTTCATGCTCACGGCCGCCCCCGCCGATGCTGACCGGGTGCAGCTGCCGTCGTCGCTCGCGGTGCCGGGCGACGCCGGATCCGAGGTCCTCGTCGTCACGGGAGTCGGCACCCGCACCGTGCACGACTTCGCCGAGGTCGTCGACCAGGCGCTCGAGCCCTCGCCCCTGTCCGCGGTCGTGTCGGCGACGGACGACGGCGCGACGGTCACCGTGACGGCGACGGCGTACGCGCGCGACGTCTCGCTGTTCCCCGACCGCGTCGATGCAGCCGCCCGCGTCGACGACGGCCTGGTGTCCCTGCTCCCCGGCGAGTCGGTGACCTTCACGGTGACGGGTGCGCCGGGCATCGCTGCACAGGAGCTCGTCCACCCGCTCGTCCTCCGCCACGCGGGTTCGCTCCTGCCCTGACCCGGGTGCCGCGCGGGACCCCGACGTTCCCTCGGGCCGATGACGGTTCCGGTTCACGATCCCCCGGGTTCGCGAACCGGAACCGTCACCCCCGCACGCTCTCCGCGGCCCCCATCCCGCGAGCGGGCGAAACACCCGGGTCGCGCGCCACCACCACCCCCGCATTTCGCCCGCTCGCCCCGCCCGCACCTCGCTGGCCACCTGCGCTCAGGCCGAGCGGGCGGAACACCCCGGTCACGCGCCACCACCACGACGCCATTTCGCCCGCTCGCCCCGGCGAGCAGCGGACCGCGCACGGCCGGCCGCACTCAGTCGATCGCGCGGAGCTCCAGCACGATCGCGGTCGCGGGTGCGAGCAGTGGCAGCCGGGCGCCGACGTCCTCGAACACGGCGCCGGTCAGTTCCAGGTGTCCGCGCACGAGCCACTCCGGCGGCACCATGTCGAGCCCGCGCGGGACAGCGAGCCCGGACACCGGGGCGAGCCGGTAGCGCCGCGACCGGTCGAGTCCGCGCACCCGGAGCGGCACCGGCAACGACCTCGGCCCGGTCTCCGTCCGCGCCACCCGCACCAGCGCCCGCGATCGGTCCGCGGCCACCACCGATGTGGCCACCGTCCCCGGGTCCCCGAGGTCCAGGTGCCGCAGCCGCCCGGAGTGCAGCAGCCCGCGCTCCCGTCGGTACAGCGCCGTCCACGCCCGGAGCCGGTCGAGCTCCTCAGCCGACAGCTTCGTGATGTCGGTCTCGATGCCGGCCGAGCCGAACAGCGACACCGCCATCCGGAAGTCCAGGTCGAGGTGCCGGCCCGTGGTGTGCGAGATCTCCGGCCCGACGTGCGAGCCGATCAGCTCCAGCGGGAGCAGCGCCTCGGTCCACCGCTGGATCGGCAGTCGCTCGAAGGCGTCGTTCGAGTCCGACGGCCACACCCGGTCGGTGCGCTCGAGCACGCCGAGGTCGATCCGGGCACCACCGCTCGCGCAGGCCTCGATCTCCAGCCACGGGTGCCGCGCGCGCAGCTCGTCCATCAGCGCGTAGACGCCGCGGGTGTGCGCGTCGATGCCGGCGCGTCCCGCGTGCACCGCGTGCACGATGTCCCGGTTCTGGTCCCACTTCACGAAGTCGACGTGGTGCGCACCGATCACCCGGGACATGCTCTCGAGCACGTGGTGCCGGGCGAGCGGGTTCGCCATGTCGAGCACGTACTGGTTCCGCCACGTCCGCACGTCGTCCTCGGGGCGCTGCAGCATCCACTCCGGGTGCGCCGCGGCCAGCTCGGACACGGGGCTGACCATCTCGGGCTCGAACCACAGGCCGAACTCCATGCCGAGCGCACGCACCCGGTCGACGAGCGGTGCCAGCCCGTCCGGCCACACCGCCGGGTCGACGCGCCAGTCCCCGAGCGAGGTCGAGTCCGACCGCCGACCGAGGAACCACCCGTCGTCGAGCACGAACCGCTCGACGCCGATGTCCGCCGCCGTCTCCGCCAGTGCCACCAGGGGTTCGAGCTCCTGTCGGTAGTAGACGGCCTCCCACGTGTTGAGCACCACGGGCCGGGGTCGTCGCGGGTGCCCCGGGCGGCTGCGCAACGAGTCGTGCAGGCGGTCGGACAGCCCGTCGATCCCGGTGTCGCTCCACACGAACGCGGCGTCGGGAGCGGCGAACGAGTCCCCCTCGCCGAGCACGACCTCGCCCGCACGCAGCAGTTCTCCGGCGCCGAGCAACGGCCGTGCCTCGGCGAGCTGGTCGTACCGGTACACGGAGTCCGCGCTCCAGGCCAGGTGCACCGCCCAGAGCTCGCCCTCGGCGTCCGAGAACCCGGGTGTCCCGAGCACGAGCAACGTCGGCGAATCGTGGCCGGTCCGCCCGCGACGGCTCTCCCGTGCGTGGCTCCCGGCCGTCGCGGTGCGGCGCTGCGGGGTGCGCTCACGGGTCCACCGTCCGCCCAGGTCGAGCACCTCGGTGATCCGCTCCCCCACGGGCAGCGTCGCCTCGAGTGCCTGCACGTGCACGGGCTCGGCGTGCGTGTTCGTCACCGTGTGCCGCACCCGCAGCACCCCCGCGGTGTCGAGCGCGAACTCACTCCGGAGCGCCAACGAGTCGGACTCGGCGGTCACGACGATCCGCTCGTCGTCACCGATCACCACCACCTCACGCCACCGCGGCACGAGCGGCATCCCGTCCACGTGCCCGGCGATCCCCGGCCGACCCTCCCACCCGTCGCGCTCGGTCGGCAGCACCGTGAGCGGCCACCGCGCGTCCAGCGCACTCGGTCCGAGCGGCCGACCGAGTGCGAGCAGCAGATCGGCCGTATCGTCCGGTGCGACGGGCCCGACGTCCCGACCCCAGTGCAGCACCTCGGGCAGCCCGTCCGCCGCGGACGCCAGCACCAGCGACACCCCGGCAGACCGCAGCACGTGCACCGCTCGATCGCGCGCAGCGACGGCTGTCGGCTCGGGCTCCACGACGGTCACGAGACCCGCTCCTCGCGCAGCACGCGGACGCGTCCGGCCGGCACGACGGTGTCCGGCCCGTGGCCGGACCCGTCGAGCAGGTCCGTCCCGGACGCGACGACCGTGACGTCGTCAGCGCGGTGGTTGACGAGGAACAGGAAGGCGGAGCCGTCGTCGCCGACGCGACGCACCGCCTCCAGGCCGGGAGGCCCGGTGACCGTCCGCAGGATCCCCCGCTCCGCGATCACCCCGTCCACGAGCCGTTGGATGCTGTCGTCCGCGAGCATCGCGGACACGTACCAGGCGCCGCCGCCGACGGCGCGGCGCGTGACGGCGGGCCGGCCCGCGAGCGGACCGTCGGTGTACCGGAGCACGGACTCGGCGTCCTCGAGCACGACCGCCTCGGCCCAGTCGCTCACCACCTCGCCGTCGTCCAGTGCCCAGCGTTCGTCGCGCTGCAGCGGGGTGAACTCCTCGCTCCAGGCGCCGAGCACCTCGCGGAACGCTCCCGGGTACCCGCCGGTGCGGATGCGTGCGGTCTCGTCGGCGACGCCGGACAGGTAGGTGACGATCAGGGTGGCGCCGCGGTCCACCACGGCGGAGAGCCGGGCGGAGGTCGCGTCGTCGACGATGAGCATCGTCGGCACGACGACCACGTCGTAGCCGTCCAGGTCGGCGTCGGCGGGGACCACGTCGGTGAGCACCTGCCGGTCGTGGAACGCACGGTGCCAGGCGCGGAGCTCCCGGCCGTAGCGCAGGCCCCGGTGCGGCTTGAGCCCCGACTGCACTGCCCAGCCGGAGGCCTCGTCCACGACGATCGCGACCCGGGCCGGCTCCACGCGGGTGCCCTGCACGGGGGCGAGGTCCTGCAGCGCACGGCCGAGGGCGAGCACCTCGCGCCAGATGCGTGTGCGGGTGCCGGCGTGCGGGAGCATCGCGGAGTGGAACTGCTCCGCGCCCGCGGTGGAGGCCCGCCACTGGAAGAACAGCGCCCCGTCGGACCCGTGGGCGACGTGCGCCAGGGCGTTCCGGACGAGTTCGGCCGGTTCCTTGGCCCGGTTGCGCTGCTGCCAGCTCGGCCCACCGGTCGAGTGCTCCATCAGCAGCCAGGGACGGCGGTCCGCCGACATCCCGCGCATCCGGTCACCGGCCAGCGCGAGGTCCTGCTCGCGGCGGGCGTCGTCGACGAGCGTGTAGTGGTCGTTCGCGACGATCGCCACGTGCTTCGCCCACCCGGCGTAGTCGACGACCTGCGACCCGGCACCCACCATGAAGTTCGTCGTGACCGGCACGTCCGAGTGCCGCTCGATCACGGCCTTCTCGGCGTCGAACTGACGGAGCAGGGCGTCGGACGAGTACCGCTCGAAGTCCAGCGCGAGCCCGGGGTTCGGGGCCCCGCCCACACCCCGTGGCGGCGAGACCTCGTCGAACGAGGTGTACGTGTGTCCCCAGAAGGACGTGCCCCAGGCAGTGTTCGCGGACTCGACGTCGCCGTACTTGGCGACGAGCCAGTGCCGGAAGTCCGCTGCCGACGCCTCGCAGTAGCACCGGCCGTTGCCGCCACCGAGCTCGTTGCTGACGTGCCAGAGCCGCACCGCGGGGTGCCGGCCGTACCGCTCGGCCAGCGCGTCGACCATGCGGAGCGCGTGCTCCCGGAACAGCGCGGAGGCCGGGCACCACCCGAGTCGTCCGCCTGGTCGTTCCCGCCGCTCGGTCGCGTCCAGGGGCAGGATCTCGGGGTGTGCGGTCAGCAGCCAGTTCGGCGGGGCAGCGGTCGGCGTCGCGAGGTCCACCGCGATGCCGTGCTCGTGCAGCAGCGCGAGGACGTCGTCCAGCCACCCCCACGTGAAGTCCCCCGGCGACCGCTCGAGCAGTGCCCACGAGAACACCCCGACGGTGACCAGGTTCACCCCGGCCTCGCGCATCAGTCGGACGTCCTCGAGCCAGGTCTGCCGGGGCCACTGTTCGGGGCTGTAGTCGCCGCCGAACGACAGGCCGTCGGTCGGCCACGGGACGGTGGGGGCAGCGGTCACGGCATCTCCTTCGATGGTGTGGACCGCTCAAGCCTCCCGTCTGCAGTAGCGTTTGTCAACGTGTGTAACTAAGGCGTCGACACCTCTGCTGTTCCGGCGATGGACTACTCCCCCAGCAGCCGGCGGATGGCGAGCACCGCTCCGGCGCGTGCCCACTCCGAGAACTCGAACGGCTGCACCTCCACCGTGACCGGCTCGGTGTACGGCGCCAGTGCTGCTCGCATCGACTCGTCGACGGTCGCCCGCGCCAGGTCGTACACGGGCAGCCCGTCGCCCGTCAGCACGATCGCCGAGGGGTCCGCGATGTGCACCGCCGTGGCGAGCAGGACCCCGAGTGCGCGGCCGGCATCCTCGAACGCAGCGAGCGCTCCCTCGTCACCGTCCCGGGCGAGTTCGACCACCTGGTCGTAGGTCTTCCCCTCGTGGCCGGCGTTCCGCACGATCACCGGACTCGGCAGGTAGCTCGACGCGCACCCGGCGTGACCGAGGCCACAGTCCGGACCGCCGCCGAGAACCGGCAGGTGCCCGATGCGCCCCAGTCGCCCGTGCTCCCCGGTGGAGACCTGCCCGTTCGCGATGAGCCCGAGACCGAGACCCTCACCGACCGTCACGAGCACCATCGACCCACGACCGGCACCAGCACCGAACCAGTGCTCCTTCGCCGTCAGCGCATGGACGTCGTTCGCCGTGAACGTGGCGATGCCGGTCCGTTCCTCGAGCATCCGGGCGAAGGGCACCTCGTGCCACCCGAGGAACACCGACGCCGCGACGACGGACTCCCCCGCGCGGACGATCACGTCACCGGGCAGCGAGACACCGATCGCGCAGATGGCCGGATGCGCATCCCGGAGTCGCTCGAGCACGGCCGTGATCTGCTCCGCCAGCGAATCGGCGGCGGTGTCGTCGATCACTTCCTCGTGCAGCGCGAGGACCCGTCCGCCCAGGTCCGTGACCGCGGCGTACAGGCGATCCTTCGTGAGCTTGACGCCGAGGAACTCCCACTGCCCGCTGCTCACCTGCAGGAGCTCCGACGGGCGGCCGGTGGCGCCTCGCACGTCGGTCCCCACCTCGACCACGAGCCGCTGTGACACGAGGACGCGCATGGCCCGGGTGAGGCTCGCGCGCGAGAGCCCGAGTGACCGGGCGATCTCCGCACGGGAGAGCACCCCGTGGATGAGGATCTCCCGCAGCGCCAGGCGGGAGCCGTCGGGCAGGGCCGGCCAGGCTTCGGTCATCGTTCCTCCGTCGTCGGCTGATCCTACGGCCTGACCAGACCCCTTCGACAAGGACCCCGAACGGGCCGTAGAACGCAGAAAACCCCTGACCAGTACTGGTCAGGGGTTCCCTGGTTCTTCACGTTAAGTCCGGCGGCGTCCTACTCTCCCACAAGGTCCCCCTTGCAGTACCATCGGCGCTGAGA
>NZ_CAJCKD010000025.1:0-59676 GCF_903970855.1 Curtobacterium sp. ME12 | reverse complement strand
TGTACTACTGTGCATCTCTAGAGAATCTATGATCCCAGCAGACACAGCTGCCACCGCGCAATACACCAGACTCGCCCCACTTGCCGCACGCGTCCGACTGCCGATCTCTCCGCTCCCGTGACGGTCACGGTCGACCGCACGGCGCCCGCTGCCCCGCGCATCGCGACACCGGACGACGGCCAACGGATCGGCACCCGTTCGACGACGGTGGCCGGGACCGGTGAGCCGGGCGCCCGCGTGACCGTGTACGTCGACCGTGCGCCGGTGTGCGGCGTGGTGGTCGCATCGGACGCCTCGTGGTCGTGCTCCACCGCGGGGTCGACGCTGCGCGCCGGCGTGCACCAGCTCACCGCGACGCAGCACGACGTCGCGGGCAACTACTCCCGGTCGTCGGCCGCCGTCCGTGTCACGGCGTGGTCGACCACCACGGCCCCGACCGCCACACCGACCCCGGGCGCCACCGACACCCCGGGGACGCCGGGCGCGTCGACGCCGGGGTCCGGCACGACGACGGGCACCTCCGGCGCGACCGGCCACGGTGGCACCGGCAACGGCAGCGGCAGCGGTAGCGGCAACGGCAACGGCACGAACGCCGCGGGTCACGGGGGCGACGGCGGCAACAGCGACGAAGCCAGCGGCGCAGCAGGCAACGGCAACGGCAGCGCCCCGGTCGGCGTCGGCAGCGCCGGAGGCCATCCCGACTGGTCCGGCCCCGCGGGCGACTGGACCGCGGCGACGACGTACGACCGCACCGTCCCGACCATCCAGGCCGCGTTCTCGTGGCGGACCGTCCTGGTCGCCACCGCCGTCGCCGCCGGGTTCCTCGTGCTGGTCGCCGCGCCGCTCGCCCTCGTGGCCGCGGTCACCCGGGGCCGCCTCCGCTCGCCGTTCGCCGGGCTGCTCGGACGCAACCGCTCGCGGTCGGACCGCTCCCGCGGCGACGACGTCCTGCCGACCTGGGCGTCGATCACCGTCGCGGTTTCCGTCGCGGCGCTGTGCACCCTGCTCGGGGTCGGCGTCGAGCTCGAGGCCCGCTACGCCCGTCTGGCGATCGCCGTCCTCGCCGGTACCGGCGTCCTGACCGCCGCCGTCGTGTTCGCCACGCGGTGGGCAGCCGGCAGCGACCACCGCACCGTCGGGTTCCGGGTGTCGCCGTGGCTCGTGCTCGCAGCCCTCGTGGCGTGCGGCGTCACCCGCGCGGCGGACCTGTCCCCCGCACTCATCGTCGGGGTCGTCCTCGTGCCGTCCGTCCGCCCCGGACTCGGCACCGGCCCGCTCCGCCTCGGCACCGGGATCGCGACGAGTGCCCGGGGTGCGACCTGGCGGGTGCTGGCCCTGCTCGGACTCGCCGCGGCCGGCTGGGTGCTGCACAGCCTGCTCGGGGGCGGTGGTTTCTGGGTGTCGCTCGGGTCGGAGTTCGCCATCACACTGTGCGTCGGCGGCCTCGGTGCCGTGGTCGCGACCCTGCTGCCCGTCACGGGGTCCGCCGGCAGCGCGCTGCTCGCAGCCTCGCGCGCTCGGTACGTCGCGCTCGCGGTGGTCGCCGTCGCGCTGACCACCGCGGTCTACTCGGGGACGACCGGCACGCACGCCGCACCGGCCCTGCTCGTCGGGATCGCCGCGGCCTGCGTGGCGGCCGCGATCGCGGCCCTGGTCTGGCTGCGCACCGACCGGCGCGCGGCCCGCGTCTGAGCCGAGCCGAGCCTCCCGAGCGGCGCTCCGCACCGGTCGTGGGACAGGAACCGCACATCGGACCCGGTTCGCGGACGGCGGGATAGTGTGACGAGCGGTGCACGTCGCACCGCACGGAGCACCTTCGCCGTCGCGCGCGGCCGACCACGCCGCACCGGACCAGCGGGGCAGCGGCGCCTCGTGACCGGTGCCCGCGCAGGACACTCAGCGTGCACCGCACGACCGCGGCAGGAGCGATGATGACCGACACCCGACCCGACACCGACACCCCCACGCGGTCCGACTACGACGCGACGCGCTTCCGCGAGGTGTTCGAGGGCAGCTTCACCTACGCGAACGGCTTCGTCCGCAACACCCACCGCTTCGCCGGCCGACTCGCTCTGCGCGAGCCGGAGTCGGACCGCTCGTGGACCTACGCCGAGCTCGGCGACGTCGTCGACCGGATCGCCGGGTGGCTCGTCCGGCACGGTGGCGGACGGGGTTCGGTCGTGATGGTCGAGCTGTTCAACACACCCGAGTTCGCGATGCTCTACCTGGCCTGCCACCGCATCGGCGCGGTGTTCTCGCCGACGAACTTCCGGCTCGCCCCCGACGAGGTCGCGTTCATCATCGAGGACTCCGCACCCGCCGTCCTGGTGCACGACACCGAGCGGACGACTGCCATCGCCGCTGCGCTGGGGTCGTCGCCGCACCGGCCGGACCAGGTCGTCCCGGTCGGCGGCGACCACGACCGGTTCGGCGAGCTGCTCGCGTCCGAGCCCCTCTCCCCCGAGGAACTCGCGGCGATCGGTCCGCGCAGCACCTACGACGAGTCCACCCGGCTCTACACCTCGGGCACCACCGGTCGTCCGAAGCCCGTCCCGCTGCCGAGCCTGGTCGAGGTGCTCAGCGCGCACGACGTGGTCATGCACTTCCCGCTCAGTCCGTTCGACAAGACGCTCAACATGTCGCCGCTGTTCCACCGCGGCGGCCTGTACTCGGGCGGCCCGAACCCGGTGTTCTACGTCGGCGCGGAACTCACGACCCTGCGCCACTTCGACGCCGACCGGGTGCTCGACCTGGTCGAGTCCGAACGCCTGACGTTCCTGATCGGCGCTCCGCCGAACCTGGTGCAGCTCGCCGACGCGCAGGAACGTCAGGCGCGGGACCTGTCGAGTCTGAACGGCATCGTCACGATGGGCGCACCGCTCGACCGCGCCGCGGCCCTGCGCTACCAGGAGCTGCTGTCGCCGCGGATCTTCAACGGCTACGGCACCACCGAGACCTTCTGGAACACGTTCCTCCGGCCAGAGGACTTCCCGGACGGCGCCGGTTCGACCGGTCGCGCATCGACGGACGACGACGTCGCCGTCGTCCGCGTGCACGAGGACCGTCTGGCAGACCCGACCGACACGGTGGCGAAGGACGGCGCCGAGATCGGCGAGTTCGCCGTGCGGACCGTGAAGTCCGGCTACTCGTACCGGAACCCCGGGCTCGAGGCCGAGAAGTTCGCGAACGGCTGGTTCTACCCCGGCGACCTCGCCACGTGGGACGAACACGAGCGGGTGACGATAGTGGGCCGCAAGGACGACATGGTCATCTCCGGCGGCGAGAACGTGCACCCCGTCCAGGTCGAGGCGGTGCTGCAGGAGCACCCCGGGGTCGCCGACTCCATCGTGGTGGGCGTGCCGGACCCGCGGTGGGGCGAGGTCGTCACGGCGTACGTCGTCCGTGCCGGCGATCGGCTGCCGGCCGACGACGCCGAGGCAGCCGCCGTGCTCGAGGAGTGGACCGGATCCCATCCGGGCCTCGCCCGGTACAAGCGCCCGCGGCGGTACCGCTTCGTCACGGACGTCCCCTACAACGCCACCGGCAAGAAGGTGCACTACCTGGCGAAGGACACGGCCGCGGCGGACCAGGCAGCCGGCCGGCTGATCGAGCCGTAGCGGGCCCGGTACCCGACCGGTGACGGACTGGAGGCCCGTGGCGGCGCCGCACCGGGCCTCCGGTCCGTCAGCTGGTCGCGTCCACCGCGCGCCGGGGCGCGTTGCGGGCGAAGAGCCCAGGTAGGAGCCCGCCGATCTTCGTCCCGATGCACAGGCTGACGAAGGTCGCGAGCGGGGTCGCGAGCGCCTCGGGATCGAAGGTGGCCACCGCCACGAGCCCGACCGTCCCCGGCACGAGCAGCAGGAACGCCGGGAAGAACGACACCGTCGCCGGGATCGCCGGCACGAGCCGCTCGAGCAACCGGGTCGCGACGAACAGCAGCGCCGCTGCGGCACCGGTCGCGACGACGCTGCCCCAGAGCGGCGTCGTCGTGCTCACCACGGCGTAGGCGGTGACCATGACCGCCACCGACACGAGCGTCAGGCGCCACCCGGACCGGAACACCAGACCGAGCCCGACCGCGAGCACCACGACGGCGACCCACGACACCCAGTACGCCGGCACGGACTCCCAGCCGGCCAGGTCCGTGCCGACCCCCGCGACCTCGCCGACGAGCGCGGCCGACGACGGGTCGACGTGCAACCCGGTCAGGGCGCTGCCGGACGCGATGCCGGCGGCCATGAAGCCGAGCATGATGAGGCCCTGCACCAGCCGCGACGACCCGGTGACGATGTCCGCGGCGGTGAGTTCGAGCAACGCGTTGGTGATGAGCGCGCCCGGGACGAACACCGCCACCGGGGCGCAGACCGCGAAGAGCGGGACCTGCTCGAACCCGGTGCCCGCGGCGACCAGGCCGACGATCGCCGTCGACACGAACGCGGCCAGGAACGGGATGATCGCCACGGCCTCGCGGAAGCGTCGGAGCACCAGTCCGATCACGCCGACCAGGCCACCGACGACCAGCGCCAGCACGATCGCCCACCACGGGCACCGGAAGACGACGGCCAGGCCGGCGGAGGTCAGGGCGTTGCCGAGGATCCACGGCAGGGCGGGTGGCGGGACGGTGCCGGCGCGGATGGCCCGGACGCGGGCCGGGATCTCGGCGAGGGCGATCGAGCCGCTCTCGAGCCCGAGCACGACGCGGTTGGCGCGGGCGGCCTGGCGGGAGGACAGTTCGACGCCCTCGGCGTTGACGATGGTGGCGGCGCCCGTCGAGACCTCGCTCACCATCACCAGGGCGGGCAGGACGCCGATCGCGAGCGTCGGTCCGACCCCGGCGGCGTCCCGCGCCTTCTCGAGCGCCGACCGGACGTCGGTGACGGAGCTGCCGGCGTCCAGGAGCAGGGCTCCGAGGGTGCCGAGGAGCATGCCGACCGGGACGCTCTCGCCGTCGACGACCTCGACGTGGGCCTCCGGTCGGCGGAGGGCGTTCTGCAGGTTGGCGAGTGCGCTTCCGAGTCCGACCACGATCGTCGATGCTACTGGGCGCGCGGTGTTCGGTACCCCCGGTGGGACTCGAACCCACAACTCGGCGATTTTAAGTCGCATGCCTCTACCGGTTGGGCCACGGGGGCGGGCCGCAACAGCCTACCGATGCACGAAGGCGGTCACCCTTCGCAGGTGACCGCCTTCGTGACGAGTGGTGCTACTTGGCGTCGGCCGGGGCCGTCACCGGCTCGGCGGCGTTGGAGACGTCCTTCGCGGGTTCGCCGTAGACGGGGCCGGCGGCACCGGCGACCTTGCCCTCTTCCGGAGCCTGGGCTGCGGCGGGCGCGGCCGGAGCCTCGGCAGCGGGCTTCGGACGGGACGCGAACGCCTCGAACGCGGCACGGGGGGTCTCGCGGTCGTCGAGCGACACGATGTCGCGGCCGAGGAAGAAGCCACCGACCCAGTCGCCGATGACGCGCCACTTGCGCTCCCACGACGGCATGGCCAGGCCGTGGTAGCCGCGGTGTGCACCCCAGGCCAGGAAGCCCTTCATGGCGAACTTGCCGGACTGGAACACACCCGTTCCCAGGCCGAGGCCGGCGACGGCGCCGAGGTTCTCGTGCTTGTAGTCGGTCGTCGCCTCGCCACGGATGGTCGCGACGACGTTCTTCGCGAGCTGCTTGGCCTGGCGCACGGCGTGCTGGGCGTTCGGCACGCAGAACCCGCCGACACCGCCACCGGTCAGGTCCGGCACGGCTGCGACGTCGCCGCAGGCCCATGCGTCGGCGATCACGCCGTTGTCGTCGACCACGCGCAGGTCGGGCTGCACGCGGATGCGGCCACGCTGCTCGAGCGGGAAGTCGGTGCCCTTGACCATCGGGTTCGCCATGACACCGGCGGTCCAGATGATGAGGTCGGACGGGATCGTCTCGATCGCTCCGTCGCTCGTCTTGAGCTCGCAGACGCCACCGACGGCCGAGGCCAGCTGGGTCTCGAGGTGCACGGTCGCGCCCCGCTCGGCGAGGTTCTTGAGCACCCAGTGCGAGGTCTCGAGCGAGACCTCGGGCATGATGCGGCCCATCGCCTCGACCAGGTGGAAGTGCGTGTCGTCGAAGGACAGCTGCGGGTGGCTCTTCAGCAGGTCGGTGACGAAGGAGCGGAGCTCGGCGAACACCTCGATGCCGGCGAAGCCACCACCGACGACGACGACGGTGAGCAGGCGGTCGCGCTCGGGACCGGCCGGCAGGTTCGCCGCCTTGTGGAAGTTGCTGAGGATGCGGTCGCGGATCGACGCGGCTTCCTCGATGGTCTTCAGGCCGATGGCCTCGTCCGCGACGCCCGGGATCGGGAACGTGCGGGACACCGCGCCGGCGGTCATGACGATCTGGTCGTAGGACTCCTCCCACGCCTCGCCCTCGGTCGGGGTGATCGTCGCCGTCTTGGTGGCGTGGTCGACTCCGGTGACCTTCGCCGTGACGACGCGGGTCTTCTTGAGGTGACGACGGTGCGCGACGACCGCGTGACGCGGCTCGATGGAACCGGCGGCGACCTCGGGCAGGAACGGCTGGTACGTCATGTACGGCAGCGGGTCCACCATGACGACCTCGGCTTCGCCCTGGCGAAGGTGCTTCTCGAGCTTCCATGCGGTGTAGAAACCGGCGTAACCGCCGCCGACGACGAGGATCTTGGGCACGGGGGATGATCTCCTTGGATGGGGGTGTGCGGGAGTCGAGTCAGACTTCGCCGCCACCCGCCCCGACTCCAGCGTCTGCACCGTCATCATACGCCCGGCATGTACACCGGGAGGGCGACCAGTCCGCGCGCTCGAGCGCGAGGTCACCGATGGGGTTGACGCCGGGTCCGGCGGCGAGGGCGTGGCCGACGAGGGCGTGCAGGCACTTCACGCGGGTGGGCATGCCACCGGCGCTGATGCCGTCGATCTCGTCGACGTGTTCGATCGACTCGCGATCGGCCAGGTAGGACTCGTGGGCCGCGCGGTACTGCGCGGCGACTTCGGGGTCCTCGAGCAGGGCTGCCAGCTCGGGCATGACCTGGTTGGCCTCGAGGGTGCTGACCGCAGCGGTGGCCGCGGGGTGGCACAGGTAGTAGAACGTCGGGAACGGGGTGCCGTTCGACAGCCGGGGCTTCGTGGAGACGACGGTGGGGTTGCCACAGACGCAGCGTGCCGCGATCCCGATGACGTCGCGTGCCGGTCGGCCGAGCTGCGCCGACACGACCTGGACGTCGTGGTCGGAGGGCGGGTCGAAGGGAGGGGTCGTCACGGGAACGTGAGCCTACCGGAGAAGCGGAACCCCTCGCACCGTCGGGCCGGACGGCTCCGCGCCCCGCGGTCCGGGACTACTTGCTCTCGCCCGTCCCGGAGACGTCGGGGGCGACGAGGTCGGCTGCCCGCTCGTCGGTGAGCCCGGACTGCAGCACCGACGAGAGCATCGCCTGCACCCAGTCGACCTTGGGCGTCTGCACCTTCGCGCTCACGGGGGTGCCCGAGTCGGTGGTGGGGGTCGTGTCGGCGGCCTCGTCCTCGGCGCCCATCACGAGGTAGCTCTCCTCGCCCGGGTACACGTAGAGCAGCCGATCGCGGGCCTGTGCCTCGATGTACGCCGGGTCGTCCCAGCGCGCGACGTCCTGCTTCTTCTGCGCGACGTCGGCCTTCTGGCTCGCGACCTCCTGCTGCTGCTGGGCGATCTGCTCCTGCTGCTGGATGAGCGTCCGGAGCGACGGCGCGAGCACCACCACGAAGAGCACGATGATCGCGAGCATGAGCAGGCTGAACCCGGAGAAGTGGATCGAGCGGTACCAGGGCTGCGCGGGCGTGCTGCCGTCGGGCAACGCCACGGGGACGCGGCGGACGCGGGGCTTCTGGCTGGGCACGGTCCGACGATAACCCGGCACGGTCGGTCGGGGCCGCCCGGCACGCGGCCGTTCGGCGCCCTCCCAGCGTCCCGCCTCGTCACGCCGAGGCAGCCGGGAGGCACGGCTCCGGCCCGTCCCTCCCGTCCCGCACCTGGAGTGGTCACCACACACCGCCCGGTGCACGTCCGGTGGTCACGTCCCGTCGGCCAGACCCGGTCCAGCCGACGACTGGTGACCACTCGACGCAGCACGCGCGGCACGTCCTGACCGCTCGGCACGTCCTGACCGCTCGGCACTCCGGGGCCACAAGCACGACGAGACGCCGTCCTCCCGGAGGAGGACGGCGTCTCGGTGGTGCGGGTGCTGCTGGCCGGGCTGGTTACAGCGACGCGGCGCGCGGGAAGGCCGAGCGACCGGCGTACACCGCGGCGTCGCCGAGCTCTTCCTCGATGCGGAGCAGCTGGTTGTACTTCGCGACACGGTCCGAGCGGGCCGGGGCACCGGTCTTGATCTGGCCACCGTCGACCGCGACCGCGATGTCCGCGATCGTGGTGTCCTCGGTCTCGCCGGAGCGGTGCGACAGGATCGAGGTCAGGCCGTGACGGTGCGCGAGCGAGACCGCGTCGAGGGTCTCGGTGAGCGTGCCGATCTGGTTGACCTTGACGAGGATCGAGTTCGCGGCCTTCTCGTCGATGCCCCGCTGCAGACGCTTCGGGTTGGTGACGAACAGGTCGTCGCCGACGATCTGGACCTTGTCGCCGAGCTCGGCGGTCAGGTGCGACCAGCCCTCCCAGTCGTCCTCGGCCAGCGGGTCCTCGATGGTGACGAGGGGGTAGTTCGCGACGAGCTCGGCGAAGTAGGAGGTGAACTCCTGGCTCGAGAGCTGCTTGCCCTCGAACTGGTACTTGCCGTCCGAGAAGAACTCGGTGGACGCGACGTCGAGGCCGACGGCGATGTCCTTGCCGGGCGTGTAGCCGGCCTTCTCGATCGCGGTGAGCAGGAAGTCGAGCGCCGCGCGGTTCGACGCGAGCTCCGGCGCGAAGCCGCCCTCGTCGCCGAGGCCGGTGGCCAGGCCCTGCTTCTTCAGCTCACCCTTGAGGGCGTGGTACGTCTCGACGCCCCAGCGGAGTGCCTCGGAGAAGGACTCGGCGCCGTAGGGCACCAGGAAGAACTCCTGGATGTCGACGTTGGTGTCCGCGTGGGCACCACCGTTGACGACGTTCATCAGCGGGACGGGCAGCGTGTGCGCGTTCGGGCCGCCGAGGTAGCGGAAGAGCGGCAGGTCGACCGAGTCGGCCGCGGCACGGGCGACGGCGAGCGAGGCACCGAGGATCGCGTTCGCGCCGAGGCGGGACTTGTTCTCGGTGCCGTCGAGCTCGATGAGCGCGGCGTCGACGAGGCGCTGGTCGGTGGCGTCGAAGCCCTCGAGCGCCGGGCCGATCTCGTCGAGGACGGCGTCGACGGCCTTGAGCACGCCCTTGCCGCCGTAGCGCGAGGCGTCGCCGTCGCGCAGCTCGTACGCCTCGAACGCGCCGGTGGATGCACCGGACGGGACGAGCGCGCGGGACACGACGCCGTCGTCGAGGAGGACCTCGACCTCGACCGTCGGGTTGCCTCGGGAATCGAGGACTTCGCGTGCGCCTACGGCATCGATCAGGGCCACGGGGTACTCCCTACACATTGGTTGTGGTGATTGCGGTGTCGATCCTAGCGAGCGGAGGTGAACACGACGTCGGCCGTGACGCCCCGCCGTGGACGAGTCCGCGTTGGAACGAGGACCGGGTGCTCAGTCGAGCGGGCGGAACTCGACGCCCTCGAGCGACGCGGTGTCCGCCGAGACGGTCGCGAACGCCGTGAAGCCCTGGGCGGCGAGGCCGGCGAGCAGGTTCTTCGTGTTCTTCGTGCGGCGCTCGAGCCGGACGCGTCGGTGGGACGCCATCGCCTCGGTCTTCAGCGCGGCGAGCCGGACCGGGTCGACGTCCTTGTCGTACACGAGCACGACGGCGTCGGCCTCGGCGGACTCCGGGAGGGTCACGAGGTCGACGAGCCGCTCGAACCCGAGCGAGAACCCGACCGCGGGGACGTCCTGCCCGAGGAACCGGCCGATCATCCCGTCGTACCGGCCGCCGCCACCGAGGCTGTAGCCGAAGTCGGGGTGCGCGACCTCGAAGATCGTGCCCGTGTAGTAGCCCATGCCGCGCACGAGCGTCGGGTCGAAGCGCAGGTCGACCCCGGGGAGCGCCTCGCGCAGGCGGAGCAGGTCGGCGAAGGCCTCGGTGTCGAGCCAGGGCGCCCCCTCGACCGACGTCCAGTCGGCGGCCTCGAGTGCGCGGATGGTGTCCTCGAGCCCGGGCAGGTCGGCGCCCACGGTGCTGCGGAGTTCCGCCGCGACGCCGTCGGCGCCGATCTTGTCGAGCTTGTCGATCGTGATGAGTGCGCGGTCGGCGGCGGCCGTCCCGGTGATCCCCCACGACGCGAGGAGCGCCAGCAGGATCCGGCGGTCGTTGATCCGGATCGTCGTCCCGCTGACCCCGAGGGCGTCGAGGGCCGCGGTCGTCGCGCGGATGAGCTCGATCTCGGCGAGCTGCCCCGGCTCACCCAGGATGTCGATGTCGCACTGCACGAACTGGCGGTAGCGGCCCTTCTGCGGGCGCTCGGCACGCCAGACCGGGGCGATCTGCACGGATCGGAACACCGACGGCAGCTCCGCGCGGTGGGAGGCGTAGAACCGGGCCAGCGGGACCGTCAGGTCGAACCGGAGACCGAGGTCGGCGAGGTCCAGCGGTGCTTCGGCCGCCCGCAGGTCGTCGGTGGTGAGCCCGCGCTTCATCACCGCGAAGGCCAGCTTCTCGTTGTCACCGCCGAGTCCGGAGTGCAGCCGCGCAGCGTCCTCGACCACCGGGGTCTCGATCTCGTCGAAACCGTGTCGCGAGTAGACGTCCCGCACGACACCGAGCACGTGCTCGCGCCGGGCCTTGTCCGCCGGGAGGAAGTCACGCATGCCACGGGGTGCCGTCACGGTCGTTGCCATGCGGTCAATCCTGGCAGATGGGCGTCCCGGCCTTGCGCATCCTCCGACCCACTGACATACTGCATGCAGAACCTCGGTCCGGATCGAGCCTGATCCGCGCTCCGGACCGATTCGCGGGGCGACGTGCTGCAGTGCGTCCCGCGGTTCGAGCGGGCTTCCCTGTCGGCCCCTCTCCCTGGTGGAGCCGACGCCCGCTCCCGGGCGCCCTCTCTTTTTCGGGTTGGGAGGGCGCCCGTTCCCCTGCCCGGATCCTCCGAGCCCCGAGGCGACGTCGCGCACCGGGACGACGTCGCGCGCCGGGGATCACTCCACAGCGCGACCGGCCTCCTCCAGCGCTGACACGGCGGCCCGCAGACTCGCGACCGGGTCCACCCCGCGTCCTGCCGCCGCCGCGACCTCCCCGAGCACCGCTCGCCCCCACTCGGCGTCGACCGTCCCCACCCCGTCGTCCGCAGCCGGCGCGGCGGACGCACCACGGGCCTCCAGGCCAGCGCCGGAACCGACGCCGACGACGGACGCGACGACCGCGTCGGCGTCCCCACGTTCCTCCAGGCGTTCCAGCAGCTTCACCGCACGCTCCAGGGGCGGCATCGCCCGTGGCACCCCGTCGAACGCACTCCGCCGACTCGCCTTCTCGGCGGCCTTGGCCGCACGCCAGACCCAGACGACGTCCTCGACGGTGTCCGCGGTCGCGTCCCCGAACACGTGCGGGTGCCGCCGGGTCATCTTGTCCCGGACCCCGGCGGCGACGTCCTCGAGGGTGAAGTCCCCCGCCCGGGCGGCGATCCCCGCGTGCAGGACCACCTGGTAGAGCAGGTCGCCGAGTTCCTCGCGGACGTCGTCCGGGTCGCCGTCGTCGACGGCGTCGACGAGTTCGTACGACTCCTCGACGGCGTAGCGGGCGAGCGAGGCGTGGGTCTGCGCCCGGTTCCAGACGCACCCGCCGTCCTCGGCGAGCAGGCGGTCGACGACGGTCACGAGGTCGGGTACGGCGGTCATCTGGTCATCGTGCCACCCGCGTAGACTGGCCGTGGTGTGTCGGGAAGTCTGGTCGACGGACAATCACCCGACCCCTCGAGACGGAGATCCATGTCGTCCCTCGTCCGCTCCCCCCGCTTCAGCGCCATCGCGCTCCTCACCGCCGCCGTGCTCGGCCTGGTGGTGGCGAACTCCCCGATCGGCCCCGGCCTCGAACGGCTGCTCGACGCGCACCTGCCGCTCGGTGCCCTGGGCCTCGACCTGTCGATCGCGCACTGGATCAGCGACGGGCTGCTCGCGGTCTTCTTCCTGCTCGTCGCCATCGAGCTCAAGCAGGAACTCGTCGACGGCGAGCTGTCGAACCCCAAGACCGCGATCATCCCCGCCATCGCGGCGGTCGGCGGGGTGCTCGTCCCGGCCGGTGTCTTCCTGCTCGTCACCGCGGGCACGCCGTACACGCACGGGTGGCCGATCCCGACGGCGACGGACATCGCGTTCGCGCTCGGGGTGCTCGCCATGTTCGGTCGCGGGCTGCCGAGCGGCATCCGGGTGTTCCTGCTCGCGCTGGCTGTGCTGGACGACCTCATCGCGATCATCATCATCGCCGTGGTGTTCGCGCACGACACCGACTTCCTGGCCCTCGTGGGTGCCGTGGTCGCGCTCGCGGCGTTCTGGCTGCTCGGCCGCATGCTCCGCCCGGGGCGCAGCGGCCAGACGCTGATCATCGTGGCGATGGTCCTGGTGGGGCTCGTGACGTGGTGGCTCGTGTACCACTCCGGTGTGCACGCCACGATCGCCGGCGTCGCCCTCGGTCTCGTGCTCCCCCGCCGCCCTGGCCACACCCTGCACGAGAACGTCGAACCGTGGTCGAATGCCGTCGTGCTGCCGGTGTTCGCGTTCGCATCGGCCGCCGTCGTCATCCCCGCGGTCGGCATCAGCGAGCTCTCCCCCACGTTCTGGGCGGTCGTCGTCGCCCTGCCGGTCGGCAAGGTCATCGGCATCACGCTGTTCGGCACGGTCGCCACGCGGATCTTCCGCTCGCCCGGCCGCTCGTCGCTGTCGTTCTTCTCGATCATCACCGTCGGCGTGCTCGGCGGCATCGGGTTCACGGTGTCGCTGCTCATGAACGAACTGGCGTTCGCCCGCAACGAGGAGATCCTCGACGAGGGCGTCCTCGCCGTGCTCGTCGGATCGGGCATCGCGATCGTCGCGTCGGCGGTCGTCGTCACCCTCCGGGCGCGCGCCTACCGCGCACGCCGCGAGCTGTCCGAGGCCGAGGACACCGAGTAGCGACTCGCGGGCCGGGGTTCGCACCCGTTCTGCGACGATCCACGCGTCGTTCGACGCGTGGATCGTCGCAAACGGCGTGCACGCCGTGGACGCGGCGACGGACGGACTGGAGGCACGGTGCCAGCTGGCACCGTGCCTCCGGTCCGTCTCCGCTCGCGTCTACGCGGCCGGCGCCTCGGCCGGGGTCGTCGCCCCGTACACGGCGGTGAGGATGCTCTCCACCCACCGGATGAGGGCGTCGTCCGGCAGCGCCTGGTCGTGCGGACGCGGCATCGGGATGCTCGTCGCGTTCTGCTGCGGGAACCAGCGCGCCCCCGGGAACATGCGCTTCAGCCGCACCTGCGACGAGTCGGCGAGTTCCTTGCCGGCGACCCGCAGGTTCGAGCCCATCACCACGACGTCGGACAGGCCGACCTGCTGCGCCATGCGACGGAGGCGGGAGACCTCGACCAGGGTCTGCACGGCCTGCGGCGGCTGTCCGTAGCGGTCGGTGAGCTCATCGAGCACCATGTCGATCGCGTTCGGTTGCGCCGTCGGGGCCGAGGCGGCCGAGAGCTTCTGGTACGCCTCGAGCCGGAGCCGCTCGGACTCGACGTAGTCCTCGGGGATGTGCGCGTCGACGGGGATCTCGAGCCGGAGCTCGGTCTGCCCCTCGGCGACGTCGCCACGGAACTGCGACACCGCTTCGCCGATCATCCGCAGGTACAGGTCGAAGCCGACGCCGGCGATGTGGCCGGACTGCTCCCCGCCGAGCAGGTTTCCGGCCCCGCGGATCTCGAGGTCCTTCATGGCGACCTGCATGCCCGCGCCGAGCTCGTTGTTCGCGGCGATGGTCTCGAGGCGGTCCTGCGCGGTCTCGGACAGCGGCTTCTCGGAGTCGTAGAGGAAGTACGCGTACCCGCGCTCCCGCCCGCGGCCGACCCGACCGCGCAGCTGGTGCAGCTGGGACAGACCGTACTTGTCCGCCTTGTCGATGATGAGCGTGTTCGCGTTGGCGATGTCGAGGCCCGTCTCGATGATCGTCGTCGAGACGAGGACGTCGAAGCGGCGCTCCCAGAAGTCGACCATGACCTGCTCGAGGGTGCTCTCCGACATCTGCCCGTGCGCCACGGCGATGCGGGCGTCCGGCACGATCTCGGCCAGGTGCGCGGCGACCGACTGGATGTCCTTCACGCGGTTGTGCACGTAGAACACCTGCCCCTCGCGCAGCAGCTCGCGGCGGATCGCCGCCGCCACCTGCAGGTCCGACTGCGGCCCGACGAAGGTCAGGATGGGGTGGCGGTCCTCGGGCGGGGTGGCGAGGGTCGACATCTCGCGGATGCCCGTGACCGCCATCTCGAGCGAGCGCGGGATCGGGGTCGCCGACATCGCCAGGACGTCGACGTTCGTCTTGAACTTCTTGAGCTGGTCCTTGTGCTCGACGCCGAACCGCTGTTCCTCGTCGATGATGACGAGCCCGACGTCCTTGAACGTGATGCCCTGCGAGAGGATCCGGTGGGTCGCGATGACGATGTCGACCGTGCCGTCGGCGAGCCCGGCGATGGTCTCCTTCGACTCCTTCTCGGTCTGGAACCGGCTGAGGGCGCGCAGGTGCACGGGGAACCCGGCGAAGCGCTCCTGGAACGTCTCCATGTGCTGGCGGACGAGCAGGGTCGTCGGGACGAGCATGACGACCTGCTTGCCGTCCTGCACGGCCTTGAACGCGGCACGGATCGCGACCTCGGTCTTGCCGTAGCCGACGTCGCCGGAGAGCAGGCGGTCCATCGGGATCGGGCGTTCCATGTCACGTTTGATCTCGTCGATCGTGGTGAGCTGGTCGGCGGTCTCGGCGAACGGGAACGCCTCTTCCAGCTCGCGCTGCCACGGGGTGTCCGGACCGAACGCGTGCCCCTTCGACGCCATGCGCGCCGAGTACAGCTTGACCAGGTCGACGGCGATGTCGCGGACGGCCTTGCGCGCCTTCGACTTGGCGGCGGACCAGTCCGAGCCGCCCATCTTCGACAGGGTCGGGGACTCGCCGCCGACGTACCGTGACAGCTGGTCGAGCTGGTCGGTCGGCACGAAGAGCTTGTCGCCCGGGTAGTTGCGCTTCGACGGCGCGTACTCGAGCACGAGGTACTCGCGCTGCGTCTTCACGGCGTTGCGGCCGCCGCTGGAGACCTCGCGGCTGACGAGCTCGACGAACTTGCCGATGCCGTGGGTCGCGTGCACGACGACGTCCCCCGGCTTGAGCTGCAGCGGGTCGACGACGTTCTTGCGCCGGCTCGCAAGCTTCTTGACGGTGCGGGCACCCTGCTGGACGCTGCGGCCGTAGAACTCGGCCTCGCTCAGCACCACGATGCGGGGGTCAGGGATCGCGAAGCCGTGCTCGACATTCGCCGTCGTCACGACGGCGACGCCGGGCTCGGGCGGCGCGGTCACGGCGTCGGCACGTGCGGCGACCCCGGCGTCGGCGAGGACCTGCACCGCACGCTCGACGAGGCCCTGGCCCTGCGCGGTCACGACGACCGCCCACCCGTCGTCCGTCAGCGACTTGACGTGCGCGATCGCCCCGTCGGCACTGCCGGTGAAGCTCGGGACGGCCTCGGCCCGGACGCGGATGTACTCGCCGGCCTCGGCGGCGGCCTCGGCGTCGGTGAGGACGCGCTCCGTGTCCCCTTCGTCGAGGCCGGAGTCGAACGGCGACACCGTCCACCAGGTGCGCTGGCCGCGGGTGTTCTTGAGCTGCTGCACGGTCAGGAAGTTGCCCGCGTCGAGGTCGATCGGGGCCTGGGCACCGGCGACCGCGGCGCTCCAGGCCGCCTGCAGGAACTCGGTGTTCGTCTCGGCCAGGCTGTTCGCGCGGCCGTTCACCCGCTCGGGCGAGAACACCGCGATGGTGGCGTCGTCCGGCAGGTAGGAGGTCATCGGCACGAGGTCCTGCACGAGCGCCGGTGCGAGGGACTCCATGCCCTCGACCGGGATGCCCTCGGCGATCTTCGCGAGCATCTGGGACAGGTTCGGGAACTCGTGCAGCATCTCGCGCGCCCGCTGCCGGACGTCGTCGCTGAGCAGGAGTTCGCGCGAGGCCGTCAGCTCGACCGAGCCGAGGTCGTCCTCCGTGGTGCGCTGGTCGGCGACGGAGAACGCCTTGATCGCCTCGATCTCGTCGCCGAAGAAGTCGACGCGTGCCGGGTGGTCGGCCGTCGGCGGGAAGACGTCGAGGATGCCACCGCGCACCGCGAACTCACCACGGCGGGTGACGAGGTCGACGCGCGAGTAGGCGAGGTCCACCAGCTGGGACGCGATCGCCGCCAGGTCGTTGCCCCGCGAGTCGGTCCGCAGCACCACCGGCGCCAGGGACGTCAGGTTGCTCGCGATCGGCTGCAGCGCGGCGCGGACGCTCGCGACGACGATGGTCTGGCGACGCTCGGCCGGGTCCGCCGCCTGCCACGCCGCGAGCTTCCGGAGCGTCGCGATGCGCGTGCCGACGGTCTGGGCACTCGGGCTGAGGCGTTCGTGCGGCAGGGTCTCCCAAGCCGGGAACTCGAGCACGTCGGCGTCGGGGACGTAGCTGCCGAACGCTTCTCGGACCGCCTCGGCTTCACGCCCGGTCGCCGTGATCACGAGGACGCACTGCGGACCGTTGCGTTCGGCGAGCAGCGCGCCGAGCAGCGGCACCCGCAGGCCGTCCACGACGGAGAAGTCGGCGTCGCGCGGTGCGGCGCGCAGCACGCGATCGAAGGCGGAGGCGCGCGAGAGCGCAGGGATGATGCCCGAGATCGTCACTCCGCCCATGGTACCGGCGAGGTCCGACACCCGGACCGGTGTGCGCAGCGGGCGAACAGGGGCCGGTGTGCGGGGTGGTGGTGCGGTCAGCCGCGGTTCCGGCGGGTGCGAGAGCTGCGGACCACGAGCCCGAGCCCGAGCAGGACCGCGGCGGCGAGGAGCGGACCGGCGACGGAGGCACCGGTGACGGCGAGGGCCGACCGTGTCGGAGGAACGGCAGGGGCAGCGGTCCCGGCGGCCGTGGTCGGAGTGGCAGCACCGCCGGCTGTGGTGGGACCCGCGGCTGCCGCGCCCCCGGTGACCACCGGCGCCGTGGGGGCCGTCGCCCCGGGCGTCGGAGCGACCGGCGTGGAGACCTCGGGGGTCGGTGGCACGGGCCCGGTCGTGGGGGCGGGCACGGTCGGTACCGGAACAGGGGCGGTCGTCGGCCGTTCCGTCGGGGTGACCGTGGCCGTCGGGACCGGAACCGGCGTCGGCGCACCGGTCGGTTCGGGTGCAGGGGTCGTCGGCACCGGTTCCGGGGCCTGCGTCGTCGGCGGCCCCACGACCGTCGTGCTCGCGGTCGGCTCGGCCGCGAGGGAGCGCGTGGCCGTGACGACACGACGTCGGTTGTAGTCCGCGACCGCCATCCGGGGTCCGTCGACGGACACCGCCGTCGGGTTCGCGAGCGGGGACCCGTCAGGCGCTGCGTCGAGTGCCACCGTCCAGGCCTCGCCGTCGTACGACCACACCCTCCCGCCACTGTTGTCGACGGCGAACACCGAGTCGTCGTCGTCGTCCACCGCGACCCCGAGCAGACGGGCGCGCTCGGTGGCCGGGAACCCGAGGGCCTCGACGCTGCCGTCCGAAAGTTGCATCCGCCAGACCTCGTCGCGCTGGGCATCGGTGACGACGAGCGCGCTGCCGTCCGCACTGAGGGCGACCCCGCCCGGGTCCGTCCAGGGGCCGGTGACCGTCGTCCAGTCGCCCGATCCCAGGTCCGCGGTCCACAGTTCGCCGCTCCCGGGGACGGCAGCCCACACCGTCGTGCCGTCCACGGCGAGCTCGGAGACCGACCGGCGGACGGGTGGTGCGGGGATGCGTCGGACCGAGCCACCGTCGAGCACCGCGACGGTGCGTCGACCGGCCTCCGCCACGACGAAGCGCCCGTCCGCCAGGGCCACGACGGCCGATGGGTTCCACATCGCCGCGTCGTGCGTGCCGAACCCGGCGACGGTCTCCCAGGTGCCGTCGACGTCACGACGCAGGACCCCGTTCGCCGCGAAGTCGGCCACGACGAGGCGTCCGAGTGCGTCGTGGTCGACGTCGTTCGGTGCCGAGAAGGACGCCGCCACCGGCGGTGCTGTGGTCTCCGCGGTCTGGGGAGCCCACTCGTCCGGCACGGCGCCGACCGCGGGGACGGTGAACCCGTTGAGCACACCGACGGTGACCAACCCGGCGACGAGTACGGCGACGCCGCCCGGCAGCACGGCGGCCCGGAGACCGCCGGAGATCGTCGTGCCCTGCGTCATCCGTGCCCCCGGCCCTCGTCGTGGGACCCGTCGCCCCGACGAGAACCTACCCGCGGCGGGGTACGCCGTCGGTCCCCCAGTTCGGGGACTGCGCGGGAACAGGACAGCGACGGGACCGAGCCCGCGCGAGCGCGTGCGCCGGGCTGACGGACCGGATCAGGACGGGGCGTGCACGCGCTGCTGTGCGGCGAGCAGCCCGACCTCGGCGATCGCCTGTACCGCGTCGGCGGCGTCGGCCAACAGGATCGGGAGGGTCTTCTTCTCGGCTGCGGAGAAGTCACGCAGCACGTAGTCGGCCGGGTCCTGCCGACCGGGCGGACGTCCGATGCCGACCCGGACGCGCGTGAACTCGTTCGTGCCGGTGGCCTTGATGATGTCGCGCAGACCGTTGTGGCCGCCGTGCCCGCCGTTGCCCTTCAGGCGGACGGTGTCGAACGGCAGGTCGAGTTCGTCGTGCACGACGACGAGGTCGGCCGGGGTGGCGCTGTAGAAACCGAGCACCGAGGAGACCGGTCCGCCCGAGGTGTTCATGAACGACCCGGGCTTCGCCAGCACGAGTCGCGTGCCGCCGGGCACCAGGCGCCCTTCGGCGACCTGGTTCGGCGTCTTGTGCTTCTTGAACGTCGCACCCATGCGCGAGGCGAGTTCGTCGAGGACCATCTGGCCGACGTTGTGGCGGTTGCCGGCGTAGTCGGGCCCGGGGTTCCCGAGCCCGACCACGACGAGGATTCGATCCGTCACAGCGTCGACCAGATGTCTTCGGAGGGGTGTTACTCGGAGACCGGCTCGGAGCCGCCCTCGGCACCCGCTTCGGCGCCGGCCTCGGCCGATGCCTCGTCCGCGGCGTCGTCGTCCGCGGTGCCACGCGGGGTGACGATCTGCACGACGAGCGCCTCGCCGTCGGTCTCGAGCTCGGCGCCCTCGGGGAGGGTCAGCTCGGCGGCCGTGATCTGCTTGCCGTCCTCGAGGCCCTCGACATCGACCGTGACGTGCTCCGGGATGTCGGTCGCGAGCACGAGCAGCGAGACCGTGTTGAGGTCCTGCACGTGGATGGTGCCGGAGAAGGACTCGCCCTCGACGACGACGGGCACGTCGACCGTGACCTTCTCGCCGCGGCGGAGGACCACGAGGTCGATGTGCTCGATGATCTGGCGCACCGGGTCACGCTGGACGTCCTTGACGAGGGCGAGCTGCGCAGCGCCCTCGATGTCGAGGTCCACGACCGCGTTGGCGGTACGGACGAGCAGCATGGTCTCGTGACCGGGCAGCGAGATGTGCTTCGGCTCGGTGCCGTGGCCGTAGACGACCGCGGGGATCTTGTCGGCCGCGCGGAGCTTGCGAGCAGCGCCCTTGCCGAACTTGGTGCGGACTTCCGCTGCGAGCTTGGTGTAGTCGGCCATGGTGCCTCCTGGTGTCGGGGACGACGCCGGGGTGCCGGCATCGTGGGGGTCTGTGGTGTTGCAACTCGAACGCGTGCACGCGTGAGGAACGATCCCAGGGTCTTGCCGGGTATCCCACCGCGTCGATCACGGCCGCGCGTACGCAGCCCTCGCCGAAGTCAGGGACTGAGTCTAGCAGGACCGTCCGGGCGTGTCGCGCGCCACGGTCCGGACGCACACCAGTGACGGACGGGAGGCCCGTGGCGGTCCCGCCACGGGCCTCCCGTCCGTCGCCCCGCGCGGCGGGCGCGGGGGGCGCTCCCCCCAGGACCGCTCCCCGCGACTGCCGGGTCAGTCGACGTCTGCAGGCGCCGCCGGCGCGAGCCGCGCGATCGCCCTGTCGAGGCGGGCGTCGACCTGCAGCTGCCTCGTCGAGCCCTTCCGGAGCACGACCGCATCGGTCGCGGTGACGTGCAGCAGCCGCTCCCACTCCGCCGCGTACAGCGCGTTGCGGTAGCCGGAGGACCCCTGGCACGCGACGTCCCGTCCGGCGACGGCGATCTCGGCCTTCCCCGGATCGTCCGAGAACAGGACGACCTGGTCGCCGTCACGTGCGCTGACGTGCATCGAGGGGGTCGGCATGCCCTCCGGACCCTCAGGCAGGTCCGGCACACCGGACGGCGCCATGCAGGTACGCCACCCGGCCGCGGCTGTACGGACCCGGTCGTCCTGGCGCGCGTCCAGCGCCGCCAGGTACGTCAGGCGCTGGGCCAGTTCTGACGCCGCCTGCTCGGTGCCGCGCAGCATGGTACCGAGGGTCTTCCGGGCCGCGTTCCAGCAGCGGGCGGCCACGCCGTCCGGGAGCGCGGCGAAAGCCGCCTGACGGTCGGGGTCGTACCCCCACTTCCGCATGCCCTCCTGGTTCGCACCGGCGGTGGACGGCCCGTGGTAGCCGCGGGTCTCGGCGAGCGCCGCGGTCAAGGGCCGGGTGGTCGCGAGTGCGGGTGACGGGTTCGCCCGAGCGGCGGTGTCGCCAGCGTCGTCGTCGGCCTGCAGCCCAGCCCCGGTCGCCCAGGGAGCCGCGTCGTCGATGCCAGCCTTCCGCAGGCAGGGTTGTGCCACCAGGTTCTCCGCGTACGTGCTCTTCGACGAGGCCGGTGCGGCGAAGGCGTCGAGCGGCATCGTCCACGCCGTGCTGTCCTGTTCGACGGTGGGTGCGACCGCGACGTCGGCGCGATCGGGCAGCCCGTGGACCACGGCGCTGGCCAGTCCGGCGAGGACGACGACGAGGGAGCCGGTCTTCGCGATGCGGTCGGTGATCTGCATGGTTCCCCCTAGGCTCGGACGAGGCCGCGTTCGTGTGCGGTGATGACGACCTGGATCCGGTTCCGGAGTCCGAGCTTCATCAGGACGGCGCGGACGTGGGTCTTCACGGTGGCGTCGCTCAGGAAGACGGACTCGGCGATCTCGGCGTTGCTGAGCCCCTTCGCGACGAGCAGGAAGACCTCGCGCTCGCGGGCAGTCAACGCGTCGAGGACCTCTTCTCGCCGATCGGTCACGGCCGGGGTGCCCTGCGCGCGAAGCAGGTCGAGCGCCTCGGCTTCGGTCGGTGCCGGTCGGCCGGCGTGCACGTCGCGGATGGTCGCGGTCACGACATCGGGCAGGGCGTCCTTCGTCAGGAAGGCGGCGGCTCCGGCACGGAGTGCTGCGAGGACGGCGTCGTCGCGGCGGATGGTGGTGAGCGCGACGACCCGCGGGCGGTCGTGGGTCGAGTCGGCGAGACGCGTCAAGGTCTCGATGCCGTTCATGACCGGCATCCGCAGGTCGAGCAGCAGCACGTCGGGGTGCTCGGCGGCGCAGAGCTCGAGGGCGGCGGCACCGTCACCGGCGGTCCCGACGCAGGACATGTCGTCCTGGGCGTCGACGAGCATCTGCATCCCGGTGGCGAACAGTCGCTGGTCGTCGACGACTGCGACGCGGACGGCGGTCATCGGACGTGCTCCGGCAGGCCGGTCTTGGTCTCAGCCGTCGCTGCGGTCGGCAGCACACCGGCCGTCGCCGCGGTCGGCACCACCGCGGTCGTCGGGAACCACGCCGTGACCACCCACTCGTCCGGGGTGTCGCCGACACCGGCGCGCAGCCAGCCGCCAGCCAGTCGGGCGCGCTCCTGCATCCCGGCCACACCGGACCCCGTGCCGTCGAGCTCCACGAGGGGTTCGCTCCCGCGCGACGACACGACGACGCCGAGCCCCGGTCCGCGCCAGTCGAGCGCAACCCGCGCCGTCGCTGTCCGGCCCTGGTGCTTCAGCACGTTCGTCAGGCTCTCCTGCGCGATCCGGTGCACCGCGCTGGCGCCGCCCGCGGGCAACAGCCCGGCCCCGTGCTCCTCGAACGTCGCGGTCATACCGAGCTCCCGCATGTCCTCGACCAGGTCGGGGACGTCGCGCAGCCCGTGGTGATCGGCGTCGTCGCTCGCCTGGATGCGTTCCACCAGGGCGCGGACGTCGCCCAGTGCCGATCGGCTCACGTCGGCGATGTCCTGCAACGCTCGGGCGGCGTGGTCGTCCCGCACGGCGATGGCCGCGGCACCCTGGGCCTGGGAGACGACGACCGCCAGCGAGTGGGCGAGCGAATCGTGCACGTCACGGGCGATCCGCGCGCGGTCCTGCTCGGCCCGGAGCTCTGTCGTGGTCACCTCGGTGCGGCGCTGTGCCTCGACCACCCGGACCCGGGCGAGGCCGATCCGCCACGCGGCACCGATGGCCACGCCGACCGCCCAGGCGACACCGCTGACCCCCATGAACGCGAACGCGATCGTGACGAGGTCGGACCGGGTCCCGCCCGAGTGCCCCACCCAGCTGCTCCAGACATCCTGGTCGGCAGCGGTCGGGACCGCCATCGCCCAGGCGGCCGCCGCACTCGCGAGCAGGAGCACGGGGACGGCCAGGTAGCGGAGCAGGTCGGACCGGCCGGCGCCGACGACGCCGACGACGATCGCGATCGCCAGGTACTCCGGCCAGGTCGTGTCGGTCGGCCGGGTGAGCAGTCGGGCCGCCTGCAGGAGCGGGATGCCGACGACCAGTCCGAGCGCGGTCCCGGGCATCCACGCGGCGAGGCCGATGGCGACGGCGAAGGCCGACACCACGACGACGTGATCGGCGAGCTCCGCGCGTCCGGCTTCGGCGATGATCCAGAGCACGAGGTACACGGCGCCGGTGGCGGGGGCCAGCAGGTGCCGGTACCGGCGGAGGAGGGAGGTCATGACGCGAGCGTATGGGCCGCGCGAGACGGGGACCGAGCCGTGCGGCCGCTTTTCATCCGAGGTGATGAGGTCCGACCGGACGGCTCAGCGGCCGACCCTGCGGCGGTGCTCCTGCGCGGCGTGCAGGACGTCGCGGGCCCGGTCGCTCGCAGCCTCGGCCTCGTCGCGGGCTGCCTCGAGGCGGGTGATGTCGGCTTCGGCCTGCTCGAGGGCACGCTGGAGCTCCGCGCGGCGCTCCTCAGCCTGTTCGAGGTCAGCCTCGGCGGTGTCGAGTGCGGCGTCGGCGTCGCGGGACTCCGTGCGCGCAGCGGTCTCGGCCTGGCGCGCGGCCTTCCGGTCGGCGGCCGGGTCGCTGGCCGGTTCCGGTTCGGGCTCGGGTTCGGGTTCGGCGTCCGGTTCCGGGGCATCGCGCTGCGCGGCCCTGGAGGCACGGCTCGCCTGCCGCGCACCCCTCGCCTGGGAGATGGGGATGGGTGGGGCATCGCTGCCGGACCAGGCATCGGGGACCGCGTCCGGGTCCGCGAGTGCCCCGTCGAGGTCGACCGCGTCGAACCCCACGCTCTCGAGCGCCGTCACGAGCAGCCCCGACCGGACGGCCGCGCCGGCGTGCGGGTCCGCCATCGCCGCCTCGATCGTCGACCGGACCTGCTCGAGCACCGCCGGGGTCACGGGGTGTCCGGCGTCGGACGCCAGGTCCGCACCGGCCTGCGCGAGGGCGTCGACGACCTCGGTGCGCTGCCGACGGAGGGTCCGGATCGCGTCGGGGTCGGCGTCGGCCTGGGCCGTGCGGAGCGCCGGTCCGAGGTCGACGGCGTCGTCGAGCGCACCGTCGTGGGCGAGCAGGTCGATCACCCATGCGGCCGGGGCGGGCTTCCGGAGCTTCCCGATCGCCGTGGCGAGGGCACGGTCGTCCCTCCGCACCGCGCGTTGTCGGGCGGTGCGCTCGGCGACGAAGTCCTGCGGTGCGACGAGCAGCAGCTCCCTGGCGACGTCGGCGAACTCCACGCGACCACTGTGCCCGTTCAACACCAGGCCCGTTCAACACCGCGCCCGCCACGCGTCGAGGACTACCAGTCGTGGACGGTGCCGTCGGCCAGGCGGTTGAACGGCAGGTACGCCTGCTCGTAGGGGTACTTGCCGGCCTCGTCGACGTCGAGGCTGACCCCGAGGCCCGGCTCGTCGCCCGGGTGCAGGTAGCCGTCGGTGAACGTGAACGTCTGGTGGAACACCTGGTTGGTCTGCGGCCCGTGCTGCATGTACTCCTGGATGCCGAAGTTGTGGATCGCGAGCCCGAGGTGCATCTGCGCGGCGAGTCCCACCGGGGAGATGTCGGTCGGCCCGTGGAAGCCGGACCTGACCTGGTACAGCGCCGCGTACTCCATCGTCTTCTTGAGCGGAGTGACGCCGCCCATGTGCGTGACGGCTCCGCGGACGTAGTCGATGAGCTGGTCGCGGATGATGTCCTTGAAGTCCCAGATGGTGTTGAAGACCTCGCCGATCGCCAGCGGCGTCGTGGTGTGCTGCCGGACGAGCTTCAGGGCCTCCTGGTTCTCGGCGGGGGTGCAGTCCTCGAGCCAGAACAGGTCGTACGGCTCGAGCGACTTGCCGAGCTTGGCGGCCTGCAGCGGGGTCATCCGGTGGTGCCCGTCGTGCAGCAGCGGCAGTTCGGGACCGAACTCGTTGCGGACGGCCTCGAACACGGTGGGGACGTGGCGCAGGTAGGCGCGGGTGTCCCAGTCCTCCATCGCCGGGTGGGCACCGCGCTGCGCGGGCTCGAAGTCGTAGCGGACGCCGGCGTTGCCCTCGGTGGTCCTGTTCGACGCGATGCCGTAGATGGACTCGAGGCCGGGGACACCGGTCTGCACCCGGATCGAGCGGTAGCCCTCCTCCTGGTGTTCGCGGATGGAGTCGAACAGCTCGGGCAGCTCCTTGCCCGAGGCGTGGCCGTACGCCATGAGCCCGGTGCGCGACGCCCCGCCGAGCAGCTGGTAGAGCGGCATGCCGGCGACCTTCGCCTTGATGTCCCAGAGGGCCATGTCGACGGCGGCGATCGCGGCCATCGTGACCGGACCACGGCGCCAGTACGACGACCGGTACAGGAACTGCCAGGCGTCCTCGATGCGGCTGGCGTCACGGCCGACGAGCAGCGGGACGACGTGCTCGGACAGGTAGGCGGAGACCGCGAGCTCACGGCCGTTCAGGGTGGCGTCGCCGAGTCCGGTCACGCCGTCGGCCGTGGTGAGCTTGAGCGTCACGAAGTTCCGGTTCGGGCTGGTCACGATGACCTCGGCCCGCTCGATCAGCTGGCCGCGGTCCGCCGAGGCCCAGGTGTCCGGACGGCCAGCGGTGGTCTCGGCCGGCCCGCTGTCGGTGGCGCCGGGGACCGGGGCCGCAGGGTTGGTGGTGTTCGTGTCGGTCATGCGTGGACTCCTCCGTTGGAGCGTTCGCGGGCGCGTGCCGCGGCGGTGCGGATGCGGTCGGCCGCCGCCGTCACGGCGACGACCACGGGGGTGGCGTCGAGCTCGGGCGCGACGACGGCCAGGACGTCGTGCACGTCCGAGTCTGGCCCGGGGGCACCGGGGTCGTCCACCAGGTCGGGTTGCTGGGTGACGTGCAACCACCACGCGGCGAGGGCGGTGGCCGCTCCGGTGCCGATGCCGACCGAGGGGTCGCGGGCGAGCCGGTGGCGCACGACGTCGACGACACGGACGGGCAGCTTCTGCGAGCCGCCGGACGCGATCTGCCGCAGGGTGTGCCGGATGCGCGGGTTGGCGAACCGCTCGACCAGGGCCGCGCGGGCGTCGGTGACCTCGGCCTCGGGCAGCGGGAGCTCGAGTGCGGCTTCGTCCCAGAGCTGCTCGACGGCGGTGCGGCAGACCGGGTCCTCCATCGCCGAGGCCACGGTGTCGTGGCCGAGCTGCAGCCCCAGGTAGGCGAGGAGCGAGTGCGAGCCGTTCAGCAGCCAGAGCTTCCGCTGCTCGTACGGGGTGACGTCGTCGACGACGCGCGCCCCGGCGGTCTCCCACGCCGGGCGGTCGATCCCGTCGAAGGCGTCCTCGAGCACCCACTCCGCGAACGGCTCGGTGACGACGGGGACCCGGTCTCCGGCGAGCGCACCCGGCAGTTCCGACAGGTCCGCAAGGTCGGTGTCGGTGGTGGCCGGGGTGATCCGGTCGACCATCGAACTCGGGAACGCGACGTTCGCCTCGATCCAGTCGCGCAGGTCGTCGTCGGTGACGGCGTCGAGCACGGCACCGCGCAGGACCACCCCGTTGTGCGTCAGGTTGTCGAGACTGACCAGGGCGATGCGCCCGGAGCCGGCGGCACGGCGGGCGTCGAGCCCCGCGACCAACCGAGCGGGGACGTCGGAACCGGCCCGGTAGCCCTGCTCGGTGACCGTCAGCGTGACGATGGTCGTCGCCGGCGACGCGACCACGTGCCTCCAGGCCGCGACGTCGCTGCCCGGGTGGGCGGCCACGATCGTGTCGAGCACCTCGGCGTCGTCGCCGGACGCGGCTCGGATGACCAGCGTGTACCGGCAGTCCTGCGCGGCCAACGCGTCCGCTGCCGCGGGCGAGCGGCCGGTGAAGGCGGTGATGCCCCACGGCTCCCCCGTGATGTGGGCGGTGTACCAGGCGAGGTGGGCGCGCGCGAAGGCGCCCACCCCCAGGTGGACGATCCCCGGACGGCGATCGGTCATGCCGACACGGGGACGAGGGAGCGGAGGTAGGCGAGGTTGTCGGCGGTGCGGGTCTCGAGCGGGAGGTCGGTGGAGAAGTCCTCGATGGTGACCCACCCGTCGTACCCGACCTGGCGGAGCGCGTCGAGGTACTCGGACACCGACGCCTGGCCGGTGCGCAGGGGTGCCCACTCGTGCTGCCAGATCGAACTGCCGTCGGCCCGGGTGTCGCCGCTGTCGACCCAGCGGGCGTTCTTCACGTGGGCGTGTGCCAGGTACGGCCCGAGCAGTTCGAACGCGGCGAGGTGGTCCTCGTACCCCTCGATCACGAGGTTGCCGAGGTCGTGGATGACGCCGACGTGTGCGGGGTCGAGACCATCGATCAGCCGCAGCGCTGCGGAGGCCGACGGTGTGATCGTCATGTGGTGCAGCTCGACCAACACCTTGACGCCGAGTTCGGCCGCGCGGTCCGCCGCCCACTCGAGGTCGGTGCGGGTGCGGTCGAAGAGCTCGGGGTAGGTCTCGCCGGCGCGTTCCTTCTCGGCCCGGTAGTTCGGCATCGTGACGCGGACCTGCCGGGCACCCAGTTCGCTGGTCACGCGCAGCATCGTCTCGACGCCGTCGTGGTCGGCGGCCGGCTGGTAGCCGCCGATGCCCGAGTACTCGAGCCCGGCGGCGTCGGTGACCCGGGCGATCTCACCGACCCGGTCGCGGATGCCGGTGTACTGCCACGTCGAGTTGTTGCCCGCCCAGAACGACCGTTCGGCGGGGACCTCGGCGCCGTCGGCCGGGCGGTCGTCGACGATGCGCCACTCGATGCCGTCCCAGCCCTGTGCGGCCAGGGTCTCGGCGGCTTCGGACGGGGTCCAGTCGGGGGTCGAGGCGGTGAACACGGAGAACTTCATCGGGTGGCTCCTTCGGTCGTGGGGGCGGTTGCGGGTGTGCCGACGACCGGCACCACGTCGTCGTACGTCCCCTCGATCACGTCGTCGATGCGCACGGGTCGTCCGAGCGTCGCGCTGACGTAGAGCCCGCGGACGGTGGCGAGCGACACCAGGGCTGCGTCGACGGTGACACCCGGTTCGCGTCCGTGCCGGATCGCGTCGACGATGTCCGTGTACTGCCGAGCGTGCCCCGCGGCGAAGTGGTCGGGCTCAGCGGGGCCGCCGACGACGTGCTCGGGCGGGACGACGTCGTCCTTCTGGTCGACGGCTCCGGCGACCGCGGTGGCGTTCGACGTGGTCGCGGCGGACTCGAGCGTGGCGGTGTCCGGGGCGATGTGGAAGTACGCGAGCCGGTCGTCGTCGACGATGGCGGACCCGTGCGTGCCGTACACGGCGTAGCGCGCGGACAGCCCCGGGTACGCGGCGGTCGTGCAGTGGACGACGCCGAGCGCGCCGCCGGCGAACCGGACGGTGGCGACGGCGGTGTCCTCGACCTCGATGCGGTCGTGCGCGAGCAGCCCGGTCTGCGCCGAGATCTCGACCGGGCGACCGAGTGCCCAGACGAGCAGGTCGACGGTGTGGACGCCCTGGTTCATCACCGCCCCGCCGCCGTCGAGGGCCCAGGTGCCGCGCCAGTCACCGGAGTCGTAGTACCCCTGCGACCGGTACCACGCGACGCTCGCGAGCCCCGAGGTCACGGTGCCGAACCCGCCGTCGTGCGCGGCCCGGGCGACGGCTGCCGACGCCGGGTCGAAGCGGTGCTGGCTGATGACGCTCGTGACGAGCCCGCGGTCACGAGCGGCTGCGGCGAGCGCCGCGATCTGCCGTGCACGGGGCATCGTGGTGTCGAGCGGCTTCTCGATGACGACGTGCTTGCCGGCGGCCAGGGCGGCCTCGGCGAGCTGCACGTGCATGCCGGACGGCGAGCAGATCGCGACGACGTCGATGTCGGTCTGTTCGATCGCCTCCTCGATGGTGGACGTCGTGAGCGGGCGGGCGGCACCCAGCTCCTGGACCGCGTCCGCGGCGCTCGTGGCGGCTTCGGGCACGGCGTCGACGAGGGCGACGACCTGCAGGTCGGGGTGGCGGACGGCGACGGTGGCGTGGTGGCGTCCGATGACGCCGGTGCCGACGACGGCCAGGCGGAGCGGGTTGGTGGGGTCGGTCATCGCAGGGTGACTCCGATCTGGTCGGTGAGGGTGCGGAAGGCCCGTCCGGCACGACCGAAGGCCGCGGGGCCGGAGAACCCGCCGAGGGAGGTGAAGTCGCTGAGGTGCGGCTCGAGCGAGGCGTACCCGGAGTACCCGGCGTCGCGCAGCGCGCTGAGGGTCTGGAGCAGTTCGCCGTCGCCCTCGCCCGCGGGCACCACCGACGAGTCGGCGGCCAGTGCGTCCTTGACCTGCAGGTAGTCGACGTACGGGGCGAGCTGCGCCCACCCGTCGGTGAACGGCTTGACGCCGCACTGCACGTAGTTCGCGTTGTCCCAGGCCAGTCGGAGCGCCGGGGACCCGACGCTCTCGACGATGTCGAGCACCCGCGCGGGGACGTCGCCGTAGATGTCCTTCTCGTTCTCGTGCAGCAGGGTCACGCCCTCGCGTGCGGCGAGGTCGGCCAGGGCGCGCATCCGGACGAGGACGTCGTCGCGGACGTCCTCCGGCTGCCGGCCTTCGAAGTAGAACGAGAAGATCCGGATGTTCGTCGTGCCGAGGGCGTGCGCGGCACGGATCGCACGGGCGAGTCGGGACACTTCGTGCTCGACGGGTTCGTCGACGGGCACCTTGCCGATCGGCGAGGCGATCGCGGACACGGTCTGTCCGCGCTCCTCGAGCAGGCGGTGGAGTCCGGCGAGCTGGTCCTCGTCGAGGTCGACGACGTTCACGCCCCAGGCGCTGCGGACCTCGATGGCGCTCGCGCCGAGCGCCTGCAGGACCGCGACCTGGACGACGGGGTCGGCGTCGATCTCGTCGCCGAAGCCGGAGAGTTCCCAACTGGGCTGGTCGGTCATGGTGTCCTTTCGTTCGGACGGGAGCCGCGTGGCGGGGCCGCCACGGGCCTCCCGTCCGGTTCTGGGTTGCGGCCTACTTGACGGAGCCGGCGGTGAGCCCGCCGACCAGGTAGCGCTGGAAGATCAGGTACAGGGCGACGACGGGGACGGCGCAGACGATCGAGGCGGCCATCATCTGGCCGTAGATCGGGACGGCGCCGCCCTCTTGGGTGGTGCCGAGCACCTGCAGGACGACGGCGACCGTCCGGGTGTTCGGGGTCGTCATGATCGTGGAGAACAGGACGTCGTTCCAGCCGAGCAGGAAGGCGAAGATCGCGGACACGACGATGCCGGGCCACGACAGCGGGAGCACGATCTTCGTCAGGATCTTCGTCGAGCTGGCGCCGTCGATGCGGGCCGCTTCCTCGAGTTCCTTCGGCAGGCCGCGCAGGTACGTGACCATGACCCACGTGGAGAACGGCAGGGCGAAGGTCAGGTAGGTGACGAACAGGCCCCACCGGGTGCCGATGATCTGCACGCCGGTGGCGCTGGCGATGTTCGAGAACACCACGAAGACAGGCAGGAGCAGGAGCGTGCCGGGGATCGACTGCAGGGCGAGGAGCCCACGCAGGATGGTCAGCCGCCCGAGGAACCGGAACCGGACGAGCACGTAGGCCGTCGACACGGCGAGCGCGGCACTCGCGACGGCGACGGCACCGGCGGTGAGCATCGAGTTCACCAGTCCCTCGCCGAGGGCGACGGTGGACCAGATCTCCACGTAGTTCGACAGGGTGAACTCGGACGGGAAGTACTCGCCGCGGGCGACCGCGACGTCGGAGTTGACCGAGCCGAACAGGATGTAGAGCACCGGGACGGCGATGAAGGCGATGATCACCGCGATGACGGTGACGAGCAGCCAGCGCGGCAGCAGCCGGGTGACGTCGGTGTCGTAGGGGCGCTTGCTCCGTCGCCCGCCGCTGCCGGTCGTGATGCTCTCGGTGAGCGTCGCGGTGGGGCGGGTTCGGGTGCTGAAGGACGTGCTCGGGGTGGTCATGCGCGTGCTCCGTCGATGTCGGCGGCGGTCGGGGCGGCTGCGAGCGTGGCGCGGTCGGCGCGACGCTGCTTCCGGCTGGGCCCGGCGTCGTCACCGGTGTCGAGCTTGACGGCTCGCAGGTAGACGAACAGCGGGATCGCGACGATCACGAGCGAGCAGATCGCCATCGCTGCGGACAGACCGAAGCGGAACGACTGGAAGCTCGCGATGTACGTCAGGACGGGCATCACCTCGACGCTGGACGGCAGCGGGATGCCGAACAGCACGAACGGCAGCGTGAAGTTGTTGATGTTGTGCAGGATCGCGATGATCACGGCGAGGCTGAGGGGTCCGCGCAGGTACGGGAAGATGATGTAGCGGAGCTTCGCCCACCAGGTCACCCCGTCGAGCGCGGCGGCCTCGTGCACCTCGTTGTCCACGGCCTGCAGCCCGGCAAGGGACAGCAGGTAGACGAAGGGCCAGCTCGTCCAGATCATCACGCCGGCGAGCGCCCAGTACGACGCCGAGCCGTTCAGCCACAGCACGTCGGTGTGCAGGATCGAGTTCACGACGCCCTGCGGCTGGAGCATCGTGCGGAAGAAGGTGCCGACGACGAACGCGGGCAGCACGTAGGGGATCAGGTAGATCGACCGGACGAGGCCGCGCCCCGGGAACCGGTTCTGCGTGGAGATCGCCGCAGCGACCCCGATCGGCACGGTGACCGCGGTGACCAGCACCGACAGCGACACCGAGATCCAGATCGAGTGGAGCAGGGGCGAGTTCGTGAAGGCCTCGGTGAAGTTCGCGAACCCGACGAACGGGGCGCTGAACCACTGGCGGAGCGTGTACTGGTCGAGGTCGAGCATCGCGATCCAGAAGCCCACCAGGAGCGGCACCACGATGACGGCGAGCATGAGGACCCCGCCGGGGATGAGCATCCAGAGCGGACGCTCGCGCTTGTAGAGGGGCGTCCCGCCGACCGGGCGGACCGGCCGGGGCGGCGCCGCGTCGGTGCGGGGCCTGGTCTGCGTGCTGGTCATCACAGACCTCCGTTCTTCTGACGGTCGAGGGTGGCCTGGGCGTCCTGCTGGGCGTCCTGCAGTCGCTTGCGGAGCTGGTCGTCGGTGACCTCGCCGGACTTCAGCGACGGGATCGACTGCACGACGACGTCGACCAGGGCGAGCTGGATGTCGGACCAGGCGCCGGTGAACGCGGTCGGCTTGGACAGGCGGCCGGCGTCGATGATCGGTTTGAGCTGCGGGTTGTCGGCCGCCAGGTCGGCGGCAGCCGAGGCGTTCGTCGGCAGGTTGCCGAACAGGTCGTAGTACTCGAGCTGGGCCTTCGGGGCGCTGAGCTGCTTGACGAACGCGAACGACAGCTCCTGCTTGGTGCCGTAGTCGGCGACGACCCAGTTGTCGCCGGACAGGATGCTGGCGGCCTCGATGCCGTCGGACGGCCGCTCGGACGCCCCCGGCGGGACGGTGGGCAGCAGTGCGAACTCGTACTTGCCGTCGACCTTGGTGTCCTGGAACGAGTTGATGGCGGTGGTGGTCGTCATCGGGAAGAACGCCGCCTTGCCCTCGGTGAACTGCGCGAGGGCCTGGGCGTTGTTCCAGCCGATCGCGGCCGGGTCGACGACACCGTCCTTCGTCACCCAGTCGAAGTAGGTGCGGTAGGCGTTCTCGACGGCCTCGCTGTCGATCTCGGCCTTCGAGCCGTCGACGATCGTGTTGCCGGCGTTCTGGGCCATCCCCCAGACGAACTTCCAGGGGTCGAAGCCGTCGGCGTAGGCGATCGCCATGCCGTGGCGTCCGTCACCCGTGGTGGCCTTCGCGTCGGCGGTGAGCTCGTCCCACGTCGTGGGCATGTCGGTGATCCCCGCCTCGGCGAGCAGGTCCTTGTTCACCGCCATCACGAACGGACGGCTGGCGAACGGGATCCCGATCTGCTTCGACGGACTCGGACCGGAGATGCCGAACGACGCGGGGTCGAACTGGTCCTTGCCGCCGATCGCGTCCCACTCCTTCGTGCCCATCTCGACGAAGGCCCCGGTGGCGTACGCGGTCGGGGTGAAGGTGGTGCCGATCGCGTAGACGTCGGGGCCCTGCCCGGAGATGACACTCGTCTGGATCGCGGTCAACTCCTCCTGCGCGGACGAGTAGGTCTCCCACTGGATGTCGGCACCGGTCGTGCGCTCGAACTCGGCGGCGGTCTCCCGCTGCCACTGCTTGCGTTCCTCGGGGTAGGTGGTGTCCGCGCCCATCATCACGCGGAGGGTGTTCGGGTCGTCGCCGCTGCCGTTCACCACGGCACATCCCTGCAGGGACAGTGCGGCGAGGGCGACCACGGCGACGGCACCGACGAGGGTGCGGACTTGCAGTCTTCGCGTCTTCACGGGGGTTTCCTCCTCGAGACCTCCTCCGAGCGGCGCTGCTCGGTGGCACCACTGTTCCGCCGTTGGCAACATGCGGCAACCGGTTGCCACTTGTTGCCAAACGCGAATACGTTCGGCCTCGTGAAGGACCTCTCGACGGACGGCGGCGGGCGCACGGGCGGCGCCACGGGCGGTGCCACGGGCGCTGCGCGTCGCGTCACCATCCGCGACATCGCCGACGCCACCGGGGTCGCTGCGTCCACCGTCTCCCGCGCCCTGTCCCTGCCCGACCGGGTCAACGCCGTCACCCAGGAGCGCATCCAGCGGGCGGCCCGCGAGCTCGGCTACGTCGCCAACTCACAGGCCCGGGCACTGACCTCGGGCCGTACCCGCGCCGTCGCGGTGCTCGTGTCCGACATCACGAACCCGTTCTACTTCGACGTCATCCGCGGCACCCAGCACCAGCTCGCCGGGGCCGGTTGGACGCAGCTGCTCGTCGACACCGAGGAGTCCGCCGACGCCGAGATGGCCGCGCTCACCGCCGTGGGGGCGAAGGCCGACGGGGTCGTGCTCACGGCCTCACGACTGTCGGACGCGCAGATCGCGCGGTTCGCCGAGCGGATCCCCCTCGTCGTGGTGAACCGTCGGCCCACCGGCGTGCCGTCGGTGCTCATCGACACCCCCGGCGGAGTGGAGCAGGCGGTGCAGCACCTGGTGTCGCTCGGACACCGGGAGATCCTGTACGTCGCCGGGCCGGACAGCTCGTGGTCGAACGAGCGTCGGTGGCGCGCGCTCGTGCAGGTCGCCAAGCGCCTGGGGATCCGCGTCGCCCGGGTCGGACCGCACGCCCCCTTCGTCGACTCCGGCGCCGCGGCCGCCGACGCCGCCGTGCACGCCGGTGCGACCGCGTGCATCGCCTTCAACGACCTGATCGCCATCGGGATGCTCGCCCGGCTGCGGGAGCGCGGGGTCCGCGTCCCCGAGGACATGAGCATCGTCGGTTGCGACGACATCTTCGGTGCCGACTTCTGCAACCCGCCGCTCACCACGATGACCTCGCCGATCGAACGGGCCGGCCGGGTGGCGATCCGGATGCTGCTCGGACGGCTCGGTGCCCTGCCCGCCGACGAACTGCCCGGGGAGCACATGTCCGGCGCCGTCGCCCTGCCCACCCACCTGACCGTGCGGGAGTCGACCGGGCCGGCGGCCCGCGCCGGCGCCGGCACCGGCACCGGCTGATCCCGAACGAGCAGCCCCCGCTCTCGCAGACCCGAACTCGCCGCCCCCGAAGGAGTCGATGATGACCCGCACCAGCACCCCCACCCGGCTCGCACCGCACCCCGACCGGCTGCTCCCCGCCGACCCCGGAGCGCGAGCCGTGGCACGCACCGTGTACGAGGCGGTCAAGGACGCCCCGATCATCTCGCCGCACGGGCACGTCGACGCGGCGCTGATCGCCTCGGACCAGCCGTTCAGCGACCCCGCGTCGCTGCTCATCACGCCCGACCACTACGTGCTCCGCCTGCTGCACGCGAACGGGGTGGACCTGGCCGCGCTGGGACGCGCGGACCTGTCGGGAACCACCCCCGTTCCTCCAGGCCGCGCCGTCTGGCGGCAGCTGGCGGAGCACTGGGACGACTTCCTCGGAACCCCCGTGCGCTACTGGTTCGAGACGGAGCTGCACGACGTGTTCGGGCTCGACCAGGCGCCGTCAGCTGCGAACGCGGACGACCAGTACGACCACATCGCCGGCCTGCTGGCCTCCCCCGCCTTCCGGCCACGCGCGCTCTTCGACGCCTTCGGCATCGAGGTCCTCGCCACCACGGACGGCCCGGCGGACGACCTCGCTGCGCACGCGCAGCTCGCGGCGGACCCCGGCTTCACCGGCCGCGTGCTCCCCACCTTCCGCGCGGACGCCGTGTTCGACCCGACGCGGTCGGACTGGAGGCCCGTGGTCGCGTCGATCGGCGAGGCGGCCGGCATCGACACGGGCACCCACGCAGGGCTGTTGGCGGCGCTCCGCGCACGTCGCCACCACTTCATCGAGCACGGCGCGACCGCCACGGACACCGGGGTGCTCGACGCGGGCTCCGCTCCCCTGCCCTCGAACGAGCGGGAACGCATCCACGCGGCGGCGCTGCGCGACGCGTCGTCGGTCACCGAGGCCGAGGCGGCGGCGTACCGGCACGACATGCTCTACCGCTGGGCGGAGATGAGTGTCGAGGACGGCCTCGTCATGCAGCTGCACCCCGGGGTGATCCGGAACCACCACACCCCGACGCTCGAGCGCTTCGGGCCGGACACCGGGCACGACCTGCCGGCCGTCGGGTCCTTCACCGAGCCGCTCCGGCCGCTGCTCGAGTCCTTCGGCACCGCTCCGGGCTTCCACCTCGTGCTGTTCACCGTCGACGAGACCGTCTTCTCCCGCGAGATCGGGCCGCTCGCGGGCTTCTACCCCGCCGTGTACGCGGGCGCGCCGTGGTGGTTCATCGACACCCCGGCGGCCATCGGGCGCTACCGGGCGGCCGTCACCGACTCGGCGTCGTTCACCAAGACCTCCGGGTTCATCGACGACACCCGCGCGTACTGCTCCATCCCCGCGCGGCACGACATGGCGCGGCGGGCGGACGCGGCGTACCTGGCGTCGCTCGTGGTCACGCACCAGGTCTCCGAGGAGGACGCCGTCCGCACCGCCCGGCGCATCGTGTCCGACATCCCGCGGGCGACGTTCAAGCTCTGACGCTGGCGGGCGCGGCGCTACCCCGTGGTGCGAGGTTCCGTGCCTGGTGCGAGGGTTGCCGGGTCGCACGGAACACGGAACCTCGCACGGTTCGGCGCTGCGGCGGTACGGCGGTACGGTCGGGCGCATGACGGAGCGGGTGACGGCGGCGTACAGCGCTCGAGCCGACGAGTACGCGGCGCTGCTCGGGTCGATGGACGCCGTCCATCCCGACGACCGAGCCCTCGTCGAGGCCTGGGCAGCCGGTCGCAGCGGTCCCCTGGTCGACGCCGGGTGCGGCCCCGGTCACTGGACGGCGTACCTCGCACGGCAGGGGCACCGTGTCAGCGGCATCGACGCGGTGCCGGAGTTCGTCGAGCACGCACGACGGACGCACGGCGCCTCGGTCGACTTCCGGGTCGGATCGCTCGACGCGCTCCCGCTCGCGGACGGCAGCGTCGACGGGGTCCTGGCCTGGTACTCGGTGATCCACCACGAACCGTCGCAGATCGGTGGGGCACTCGCCGAGTTCCGTCGGGTGCTCACCCCCGGCGGTGGGCTGCTGCTCGGGTTCTTCGAGGGCGCCGCGGTCGAGGCCTTCGACCACGCGGTCGTCACCGCCTACCGCTGGCCGGTCGCGTCCCTGGTGGCGCTGCTGGGCAAAGCGGGCTTCGACGTGGTGGACGTCCACACCCGCACGGACCCGGGGCACCGGCCGCACGGGGCGATCAGTGCGGTGCGCCGCTGATCGCTGACCGTTCCCCGTCCAAGCGGCCGTTCAGGCGTCCGAGACCATCGAGCTCAGAGCCGCAGCGATCTCCGGTACGGCATCGAGTTCCCCTTCGGCGATCGCGATGATGAAGTCGTACGCCTGATCGTTCGAGGCGTGGAGCCGGACCCCGTTCACGCCGAGGAAGACCACGAGCAGCATCAGCCCGAGGCGCTTGTTGCCGTCGACCAGGGCATGGTTCCGGACAGCGGAGTGGACGAGCGCCGCCGCCTTCTCGACCAGCGTCGGGTAGGCATCGTTCCCACCCACCGACGCGGCGGGTCGCGCGACCGCCGCCTCGAGCAGTCCGACGTCGCGGATCGCGTAGTCAGCCCCCAGGGTCCGACGAGCGACGTGCAACGCCTCGTCGGTCGTGAGGTGGATCACTTGCCGAGTCGTTCGAGCGCCTCTGCGTAGCGCGGGAGTTCTCGGTCGAGGACGCCGTCGATCAGATCGCTGCGGCTGTGCTGCTCGACGTACTCGCGGATGGCGGCGCGGGCGACTTCCTGCATCGAGCGCTCCTCTAGGTCAGCACGCTTGCGCAACGCCGCTGCCTCGGCATCGTCGAGTCGGAGGGTCATGGCCATGGGGTCGATGGTACCAAGGGTGGTATCTGAACGGGCTGCAGTGATCGTGGTCATGGAACGACGGTACGAGCGTCCGCCTCGAAGTAGACGGGACCGGGGATCGGTTGGGGATGGCGACGGCCGTGCTGCGCCCTGTGGAGGAACCGCCAGGATCCGTTGCAAGTCGTCGACGCTCGTCAGTCGGCCGCGAGCGCGGCGAGGATCTTCCGCACGGTGTCGTCGACCGATCCGTCGATCGGCACCGCGACGGCGGCTTCGTCGGGCTGCGGCCGCTCGAGGGTCGCGAACTGCGAGTCGAGCAGCGTCGTCGGCATGTACTCGTGCTGGCGGTGGGACTGCCGTTCGGCGATCAGGTCGCGCGACCCGTCGAGGAAGGCGATGACGAGACCCGGCACGGACTCGCGCAGACGGTCCCGGTAGGCGCGCTTGAGCGCCGAGTTCGCCATCACGCACCGGGAGCCCTCCGATTCGACCGCCTCGATCCGCTGGGCGCAGGCGTCGAGCCACGGCCAGCGGTCATCGTCGGTGAGCGGGATGCCCTGCCGCATCTTCTCCTTGTTGGCGACCGGGTGCAGGTCGTCGGCGTCGACGAAGACGCACGGTTCGCCCTGCGCGACCAGGGCGTCGGTGAACGCCTGGCCGATGGTGGACTTGCCGGAGCCGGAGACGCCCATCACGAGGACGGGCGGGTGGACAGCGAGCTCGCTCATCCCTCCACAGTATTGATTCGCTGCACTCTGATCCCCAGTTCCCGCAACACCTGTGCGATCCCAGACCACCGGTCGTAGGTTGGGCGCCAACGTCAGGACAAAGGAGGCCCTCGTGGCAGACAACAACGGTCAGGCGAACATCGGAGTCGTCGGACTCGCAGTGATGGGCTCGAACCTCGCCCGCAACCTCGCATCGCGCGAAGGCAACACGGTGGCGGTCTACAACCGCACGTACGCCCGCACCGAGGAGCTGCTCCAGGAGCACGGCGACGCCGGGTTCATCGCGTCCGAGGACATCGACGGGTTCGTCGCCTCGCTGTCGAAGCCCCGGACCGCCATCATCATGGTGCAGGCCGGCAAGGGCACCGACGCCGTGATCGGCCAGCTCGCCGAACGGTTCGAACCGGGCGACATCATCGTCGACGGCGGCAACGCGAACTTCCACGACACCATCCGACGTGAGCACGACCTGCGCGAGCAGGGGCTGAACTTCGTCGGCACCGGCATCTCCGGTGGTGAAGAGGGCGCGCTCAAGGGCCCGTCGATCATGCCCGGTGGCTCGAAGGAGGCCTGGGAGACGCTCGGGCCGATCCTCAAGTCGATCGCCGCGGTGGCCGAAGGCGAACCGTGCGTGACCCACATCGGCACCGACGGCGCCGGGCACTTCGTCAAGATGGTGCACAACGGCATCGAGTACGCCGACATGCAGCTCATCGCCGAGTCGTACGACCTGCTCCGTCGCGTCGGCGGGCTCTCGGTGGAGGACCTGGTGCGGGTCTTCGACGAGTGGAACAAGGGCGACCTCGAGTCCTACCTGATCGAGATCACCGGCGAGGTCCTCAAGCAGCGTGACGCCGACACCGGCAAGCCGCTCGTCGACGTCATCCGTGACGCGGCCGGCTCGAAGGGCACCGGCGTCTGGACCGTGCAGAACGCCGTGGGCCTCGGCATCCCCGTCTCGGGCATCGGCGAAGCCGTGTTCGCCCGCGCCGTCTCGTCGAAGCCGACGCAGCGTGCCGCCGTGCAGCAGTCGATCAAGAACCGTCCGCAGATCGCGGAGGTGCCGGACACCTTCGCCGACGACGTCCGTGCGGCGCTGTACGCCTCGAAGGTCGTCGCGTACGCGCAGGGGTTCGACCTCATCATCGCCGGGGCGAAGGAGTACGGCTGGGACATCGACCTCGGCAACGTCGCGAAGATCTGGCGGGGCGGCTGCATCATCCGCGCCCAGTTCCTGAACCGCATCGTCGACGCGTACGCCGAGAACCCGAAGCTCGAGTCGCTGCTGGTCGACCCGTACTTCGCGAACGCGGTCGCCGAGGGCGAAGCCGCCTGGCGCCGCATCGTCGGCATCGCGGCCGCGTCGGGCGTCCCCGCGCCGGGCTTCTCGTCCGCGCTGTCGTACTTCGACTCGCTCGCGTCCGACCGTCTGCCCGCGTCGCTGATCCAGGGCCAGCGCGACTTCTTCGGCGCGCACACCTACCAGCGCATCGACAAGGACGGCACCTTCCACACGCTGTGGTCCGACGACGACCGCCGCGAGGTCGAGCAGGAGCCGTCCACGCACTGACGGCCGCACCCGCTGCCATGGCGGTCGGTGCGGGCTCTCGAGGAGGGCCTCGCTGACCGCGGGGCCCTCCGTCGCGTCAGGCGACGATGCGTTCCCGTGCCAGGTCGGCGACGAGCCGGTCCAGCCGCGGACCGCGCCCGAGCAGCCGACGCGAACCAGGGGCCGTCCGGACGAAGAAGGTCGCCACGGCGGGGGTGTCGTCCGGCCGCACGTGGTGGATCGCCACCGCACACGCGCGGCGAGCACCACCGGAACGGCCAGGTCGCCCCGGGCCGTCCGAGCCGTCGACGCCGTCCGCCACGTCTTCGAGCCCGACGTGCACGACGCGACTCCACCGGATCACGAGCAGCCGGGTCGCCCGCCGTTCGTCGAGTTCCCACAGGGAGGCCTCGGTGGCGCCGAAGGCCCAGGTCACGCGCGAACCGAGGTGGGTGTCCGGACGGACTTCGTCGACGACGCCTCGGAGTTCCGGTGTCGGCGCCGCCGGCACGAGCCACACCGTCGGGTCGATCCGCCGGATGGCGAGCGCGAGCGCCTCGTCCGCCTGCCGCCGCCGTGCCCTCGCGGTCCGCACGACAGCGACCACGATGACCACGACGCCGAGGGCGATCGCGCCGAACTCGACGATGCCGTACCAGGAGAGGTCGACACCCGGCGCCGTCGAGACGACGACGATCCGGGTGATCAGGAGGGCCAGCCAGACGGCGACGATGACCCAGCGCAGGGTGGCGAGTCGACGCGCCGGAGACATCGGTGTCCGCCGTGCACCGCGGGCGCGACCGGACCGCGGGACACCATCCGGACGCTGCAGCACGGTCCGATCCTCCCACGAGCCGCGCGCCACCTGCTGGCCGATCCCGATGAACGCGCGGGGAAGCACGCACACACAGCCCACGAGCGGCCGGGCGACCTACGCTCGGGCGGTGACCACCGAGACGACGGACGAACCGATCGGTCGATCGACGGCGGGTCCGTCGGACGGCCCGAACAGGCCCGACGGCCCTGTGGCCCGACGCTGGACGCTGATCGCCGCGATCGTCGGCGTCCTGGCCGTCGCCGCGTTCCTCGGTGTCGCCGAGTTCGGGGCGCTGCTGCTCGGCGGAGCGGGCAGCCCCCTGGTCGCCGTCGGGTCCGCCGTCATCGACCTCGCTCCCCCGGGTGCCAAGGACTTCATGGTCGCCGTGTTCGGCACCGGGGACAAGGTCGCCCTCTTCGTGCTCATGACGATGATCGTCATCGCGATCAGTGCCGGTGCCGGGGTCCTCGAACGTGTGCGGCCACCCTTCGGCGCCCTCGTGTTCGCCGCCGGGGGTGTGCTGGCGCTGCTCGCCGTCAGCACCCGCTCGGGCAGCGGGACGCTCGACGGCGCCCCGACGGTCCTCGGCATCGCGGCGGCCGTGGTCGTCCTGCGCCTGCTGCTCCAGCGGCTGCGCCGATGGGAGGCCGCGGCGACCGTGCCGACGGCGGCACCGCGACCCGCCTCGGCGGAGCGCCGCACGTTCCTGGTCTGGGGGGTCGCGACGGCGACCCTCGCGATCGTGGTGGGCACCGCCTCCCGGCTGGGGTCGTCCGCGATGCAGGCGGCCGCTGCTGCCAGGCGGGCCGTCCGGCTGCCAGCCGCGGCGACCGCTGCACCGGCGGTCCCCGCAGGCGCGTCGCTCGACGTCGACGGCATCACCCCCTACATCACACCGAACGCCGACTTCTACCGGATCGACACGGCCCTGCGCGTCCCGCAGGTCGATCCGGCCGACTGGTCGCTCCGCATCCACGGCGCGGTCGAGAACGAGATCACGCTGACGTGGAACGAGCTGCTCGCGCTGCCCCTCGAGGAGCACGTGGCGACCCTGAGCTGCGTGTCGAACGAGGTGGGTGGTGACCTCATCGGCACGGCCCGCTGGCTGGGCTACCCGATCCGGGAGCTCCTCGCCCGGGCACGTCCGACGGCCGACGCCGACATGGTGCTCTCACGGAGCATCGACGGGTTCTCCGCCGGCACCCCGCTCGACGTGCTGCAGGACGACGGCACCGCGGCGCTGCTCGCGGTCGGGATGAACGGCGAGCCCCTGCCGACCGAGCACGGGTTCCCGGTACGCATGATCGTGCCGGGCCTGTTCGGGTACGTCTCGGCCACGAAGTGGGTCACCGAGCTCGAGGTCACCCGGTTCGCCGACGCGCAGGGCTACTGGACACCGCGCGGCTGGTCGGAACGTGGCCCGGTCAAGCTCGAGTCCCGCATCGACACACCCCGGAACGGTTCGACCGTGACCGCGGGCACGCCGGTTGCGATCGCGGGGGTCGCGTGGCAGCCGCACAAAGGTGTGAAGGCCGTCGAGGTCCGCGTCGGAGGCGGCGACTGGCAGCGCGCCGAACTCGCCGACTCGGTCTCCGCGGACACCTGGCGGCAGTGGGTGGTGCGGTGGACGCCGACCGCCGGCTCGCACCGCATCGAGGTGCGTGCGACCAGTGCGGACGGCGAGGTGCAGACGAGCGTGGACCGGCCGCCGGCGCCGAACGGTGCGACGGGCTGGCACACGGTGACGGTCGACGCGCGCTGACCGTCCGGGAGCGGGTCGGCGACACGCCCGCTGCCTGCCGTCGAGGTCGCAGAACGTGTCGGCTCGCAGACGCGCGAGCGACACTTCGTGCCGCCTCGGCGAATCTGAGCGGCATGTCGTGACGGCTCGGCACCGGACCAGGCGGGCAGAGCGGGGTCAGACGGGAAGGGTCGCGACGACGCAGGTGCCGTCGACCTCGGCGTCCCGCTCGACCACGGTGGAGAAGCCCGCGGCCGTGAAGGCAGCGGCGGACGTCTCGGCCTGGGCCTCGGACACCTCGATGACGACGGCACCACCGGGGCGGAGCCACTCCCCCGCACCCGCGGCGATCCGCCGGTGCAGGTCGAGGCCGTCCGCACCACCGTCGAGGGCGACGCGGTGTTCGTGCTCGCGGGCCTCTGCCGGCATGAGCTCGATCGAGGCCGTCGGCACGTACGGGGCGTTCACCGCGATGACCGCCACGGCGCCGCGGAACCGATCGGGCAACGGCGCGAACAGGTCACCCGCGACGACGATGCCGCGGTCGCCGATGTTCTCGGCCGCGACGTCGACGGCGTCCGGGTCGATGTCCGTGGCGACGAGGTCGAGCGCGCCGACCCGACCGAACAGGGCCACCGAGATCGCACCGGCGCCGCAGCACAGGTCGACCACGCGGTCGTAGCGCTGCAGCCGACGCGCAGCTTGCTCGACGACGACCGTGGTGCGAGCTCGCGGCACGAAGACCCCGGGGGTCACCCGGATGCGGTGCCCGTCGAAGGCAGCCCAGCCGAGTACGTACTCGAGCGGATCTCCGGCCAGCCGACGCTGCACGAGGGTGCGGAGTCGCACCGGCTCGCCGTCACCGGCCTCGAGCAGCAGGTCGGCTTCGTCCTCGGCGAAGACGCTCCCCGCGGCCCGGAGCCGGGCCGCGAGGGCGTCACGCGCGGGGTGGGTCACCACGGGCGACGGGACACGTCACGTCGCGGAGGTCGTCCTACGCCGTCGGCTGTGCCCATGGTTCGCCGGCTCCGCTACGCTGCGCCGTCGAACATCGACGTCACGGAGCCGTCGTCGAAGACCTCGTGGATGGCACGGGCGATGAGCGGGGCGATGGGCAGGACCTCGAGGCGGTCCCAGCGCTTCTCCATCGGCAGGGGCAGGGTGTCCGTCACGACCACGCGGTCGATGAACTCGCTCTGCAGCAGCTCGGTGGCGGGGTCGGAGAAGACGGCGTGGGTCGCGGCGACGACGACACCCGTGGCGCCGGCGTTCTTGAGCGCCTCGGCAGCCTTGGCGATCGTGCGGCCGGTGTCGATGAGGTCGTCGACGAGCAGGCACACGCGGCCGCTGACGTCACCGACGATCTCGTGCACCGAGACCTGGTTCGGCACGAGCGGGTCGCGGCGCTTGTGGATGATGGCGAGCGGGGCGCCGAGCTTCTCGGACCAGATGTCGGCGACACGGACGCGGCCCATGTCGGGCGACACGACGGTGAGCGTCTCCGGGTCGAGGATCTGGCGGAAGCGCTCGAGCAGCACCGGCATGGCGAACAGGTGGTCGACGGGGCCGTCGAAGAAGCCCTGGATCTGCGCGGCGTGCAGGTCGACGCTCATGATGCGGTGCGCGCCGGCGGCCTTGAACAGGTCGGCGACGAGGCGGGCCGAGATCGGCTCGCGGCCACGGCCCTTCTTGTCCTGGCGGGCGTAGGGGTAGAACGGCGCGACGACCGTGATGCGCTTCGCCGAGGCACGCTTCAGCGCGTCGACCATGATGAGCTGCTCCATGAGCCACTCGTTGATCGGCGCGGTGTGCGACTGGATGACGAAGGCGTCGCAGCCACGGACCGACTCGTCGAAGCGGGCGTAGAGCTCACCGTTCGCGAACGTCCGGGCATCGGTCGGCACGAGGTCGACCCCGAGCTCCTCCGCGATCTCGGCAGAGAGCGCCGGGTGTGCTCGCCCCGAGACGAGGACGAGTCGTTTCTGGCCGGTTGTCTTGATTCCGGACAAGTGCGGTGCTCACTCCCTGACCCACGAGGGGTCGATGTCGGCGACGGGTGGTCGCCGGGATCTATTCGCCGTTCGCGAGCCGAGCAGCCTCGGCCGCCGGTGTGCCGGGTCGGTGTTCCTCGACCCATCCGTCGGTGTTGCGCTGTGGGGCGTAGCTGATCGCGAGCGATCCTGCCGGAACGTCCTTGCGGACGGTGGTCCCGGCGCCGGTGTACGCACCGTCACCAATCCTAACGGGGGCGACGAACACGTTGTGCGAGCCTGTCCGGACGTTCGAGCCGACCTCGGTGCGGTGCTTGTGCACGCCGTCGTAGTTCGCGGTGATGGTGTTCGCGCCGATGTTCGAGTCCTCGCCCACCTCGGCGTCGCCGATGTAGGACAGGTGCGGGACCTTGCTGCCGCGACCGATCCGGGCGTTCTTCGTCTCGACGAAGGTGCCGATCTTGCCGTCGTCGCCGAGGATCGTGCCCGGCCGCAGGTAGGCGAACGGGCCGACCGAGGCGCCGTCCCCGATCACGGCGAGGGTGGCGTCGACGCGGTTCACGGTGGCGCGGGCCCCGACCTCGGTGTCGCGGAGCGTGGTGTCCGGCCCGACGACGGCGCCGGCCGCGATCGCGGTGGCGCCGATGAGCTGGGTGCCCGGCAGCACCTCGGCGTCGGGCTCGATGGTGACGTCGAGGTCGATCCAGGTGGTCGCCGGGTCCTGCACGGTGACGCCGGCGAGCTGGTGCCGGCGGACGATGCGGGCGTTGAGTTCACGCGCGGCGTCGGAGAGCTGCGCCCGGTCGTTGATGCCGGCGACGAGCCACGGATCGGTCAGGGTGACCACGTCGATGCGGCCGCCCCGCTCGCTGATCAGCGCGGGGGCGTCGGTGATGTACTTCTCGCCCTGGGCGTTCGCCGTGGTGAGCGACGGGAGGGCCGCCCGGAGGCGTGCCACGTCGAACGCGTAGATGCCCGCGTTCGCCTCGGTGATGGTCAGCTGTTCGGCCGTCGCGTCCTTGTGCTCGACGACGCTGACGAAGGCGCCGGAAGCGTCCCGCACGATCCGTCCGAGGCCGGTCGGGTCCGGGGCGATCGCACTCACGAAGGTCGCCCCGTTGCCGCCGCCGACGTGGGCGTCGACGAGGAGCCGGAGCGATGCGGCGTCGAGCAGCGGGACGTCGCCGGACAGCACCACGACGGCGCCGTCGAAGTCGGCCGGCAGTGCTTCGACCGCCACCTCGACCGCGCGGCCGGTGCCGGGGACGTCGTCCTGGTCGACGATGATCGCGTCGGGGGCGCGCTCGACGACCTCGGCCGCGACGAGGTCACGCTCGTGCCGCACGACGACGGCGACGTGCTCGGGGCTGAGCGACGACGCCGTGCGCAGGACGTGCCCGATGAGCGGCAGTCCGGCGAGCCGGTGCAGCACCTTGGGCGTGGACGACTTCATGCGCGTGCCCTGCCCGGCGGCGAGGACGACGACGGCGATGCGCTGGTCGGTCATGCACCCATCCTGGCGCACCGCGGCCCGGGCCGCCCGACGCGACCACGGCACTGTGCGGAACCGTGCGCAGAACCGCAGCCTGTGGACGGAGCACCGCGCCTCCGGGCCGCGCCGACGGCACGCCGTGGATCAGGCCCGCGCGCCCTGCGGCTCCCGCTTGACGAACGCCATCAGCACCAGCCCGGCGATGAGCACGACCACCACGCCGAGGATCCCGAACCGGGTCGACCCACCGACGGTCACCGCGACGCCGAACAGCGCCGGCGCGAGGAACGACGCGGCCCGGCCGGTGGTGGCGTAGAGGCCGAAGAGCTCGCCCTCGCGGCCGGGGGTCGCCAGCCGCGCCAGGTACGCGCGGGACGACGACTGCACCGGGCCGACGAACACGGCGAGGGTCAGCCCGAGCATCCAGAACCACTGCGTCTCGTTGCCGGCGGCGAAGACCCCGACCCCGCACACGGCGAGTCCGACGAGCGAGACCATGATGAGCGAACGCGACCCGAACCGGTCGTCGAGGCGACCCGAGACGAACGTCGCGATGCCGGCCACGACGTTCGCGGCGATGGCGAACAGGATGACCTGTGACGGCGTGAACCCGAACACCTGCGCGGCGACGATCCCGCCGAACGTGAAGACGGCCCCGACGCCGTCGCGGAACACCGCGCTGGCGAGCAGGAAGGCGAGGACGTTGCGCCGCTCGCGCCACAGCCGTGCGATGTCCCGGCCGAGGTCCGCGTAGGCACTGAACACCCCGCCGCCGCGGGTGCGGTCGGGCACCGCTTCGGGCACGGTGAGGAACAGCGGGATCGAGCTGACGGCCAGCCAGACGGCGGCGATGCCGATCGCGACGCGGACGTCCCACTGGCCGGTGGCGACGGTGGCCGGCAGCTGCAGGAGCCCGCCGACGACCCCGTCGCCCCGGAAGTCCTGGATGCAGAGCACGAGCAGCAGGACGAGCAGCACGATCCCCCCGAAGTACCCGGCCGCCCACCCGATGGCGGAGACGCGGCCGGTGCGTTCCCCGGAGGCGATCTGCCCGATCATGGCGTTGTAGCCGACGCTCGCGATCTCGTAGGCGACGGTCCCGATGCCGAGCAGCGCCGCTCCGAGCAACAGGTACGGCTGGCTCGGCGCGACGAAGACCATGCCACCGATGGACAGCGCGACGCCGATCGTGGCGATGAGGACCGACCTGCGGCGGTGTCCGGACGAGTCCGCGAGCCGCCCCATGGCCGGTGCCACCAGGGCCACGACGATGCCCGCGATGGTCAGTGCGGTGGACACGACGGCGGCGTTGTGCGCGAGCTCGCGTTCCACGATCGCCTTGCCGGCCGCGGACGTGTCGCCGACGAGCGCCGGGTCCACGAACGCCCGGCTGGCCAGGTACGTGCTGAACACGAAGGTGGTGACGACCGCGTTGAACGCGGCGGACCCCCAGTCCCAGAGCGCCCAGGAGACGAGCGCGCGCCGGTCGGTGCGCTGCGGCACGACGGCGGCCGGTGAAGCGGTCATGCGCGAACCGTAGCGCGTCCCGGTGACGCGGCGGTGGCCCCGTTCCGGGTCACGTGCCGGACGGGAGGCACGGGGCGGCCCAGCCCCGCGCCTCCCGTCCGCACCGTGCGTCCGTCGCCACCCCGTGCGTGCTTCCACGCACCGCGCCCGGCTGCAACGCCGCACCAGGTCCGCAACGCGGCCCGGGCTGGCGGGACCCGCACCGTGCCTGTTCAGGCCGGGACGCCACCGGGGTAGACGACGGACTTGAGCGACTCCGGGTCGGTGTCGCTCTCGAGGGCCTCGCGGACGTCGTCGAGCCCGAAGCGACCGGTGACGAGCGAGTCGAGGTCGACCTGCCCGGACGCGACCAGCTCGATGGCGACCGGCCACGTGTTCGTGTACCGGAAGATCCCGGTGACCGTGACCTCGAGGTTCTGGATGTGCTCGACCGGCAGCGTCATCTCGGAGTTGCCGAGCCCGACCAGCACCGCGGCACCTGCCGGGCCGACCGCCTTGATGCCGTCCGACACCGCTCGGGGTGCACCGCTGGCGTCGATGAACGCGTCGACGGGGACGATGTCGGACGCGACGGACACGGCGGTGGGGTCGACGACCTCGGTGGCGCCGTACTCCAGAGCCCGCGCACGGCGCTCCGGCACCAGGTCGCTGACGACGATGCGCGAGGCGCCGAAGGCCTTCGCGACCTGGGCGCAGATGATGCCGATCGGACCGGCGCCGGCGATGAGCACCGACGAACCGGGCACGATGCCGGCCTTGCGGACGGCGGCGATGCCGACGGACAGGGGCTCGAGGAGCGCGCCGGCCTCGAACGAGACGGCGTCGGGCAGGACGTGCGCGAACTCGGCCTCGATGGTGACGAACTCGGTGAAGGCCCCGTCGACCGGCGGCGTCGCGTAGAAGCGCATGTGCGGGCAGAGGTTGTAGCGGCCGGCCAGGCACTGCGCGCAGCGGTGGCACGGACGCTGCGGCTCGATGGCCACGCGCTCCCCCACGCGGGACGGGTCGACGCCCTCGCCGACGGCCTCGATCGTCCCGGAGAGCTCGTGCCCGAGGACGAGGGGCTCCTCGACGACGAAGTCGCCGATGCGGCCGTGGCGGTAGTAGTGCACATCGGAGCCGCAGACGCCCACGGCGGCGACCCGGACGAGCACGTCGCCGGGGTCGACGGCGGGGACGGGGCGGTCCTCGACGGTGAGGTCCTGGGTGCCGAGCAGGACGCTGGTGCGCTGGGTGGAGGTCATGCGGTTCTCGCTTCCTCGGTCGCGTCGTCGCGGCCGGACGTGTGGGTGGTGGAGGGGGCGGCTGCGGGTGCCGCGGGCGTGGTCGCTGGCACTGGTGCCGGTGCCGGCGCCGATGCCGATGCCGACGGCATCGCGGCTTCGCGCAGCAGCTCCGCGAAGCCGATCTCGGCGGCGCCACGGACCAGGACGTCGCGGCCGAGTGCCGCCGGGACGATGCGGAGCCGGTCGGTCATGGCGGCCATCGTCTGCGCCCGGACGTCGGTCTCGACCCGGTCACCGACGTGCCCGAGCAGCGCACCGAGGAACCCGCCGAGCACGACGACCTCGGGGTCGACGGTGTGGATGGCGTTCCGCAGGGCGGTCGCGAGTGCGGTGACCTGTCGGTCGACGACCAGCTCGACCTCGGGCCGGCCCTCGGCGAGCGCCGCCGCGAGCGCGTCGAGGTCGTCCGGCGGCGTCCCGGTCACCGCGGTGAGGGCGGAGCGTGAGGCCTCGGTCTCCAGGCAGCCGACCGCACCGCAGTGGCAGCGGATCCCGTTCGCCGCGACGAAGGTGTGCCCGAGCTCGCCCGCGTACCCGTCGGCGCCACTGAAGGGCCGGCCGGCGCTGACGATCCCGCCGCCGATGCCGCTCGCGCCACCGTTCAGGTACACGAGGTCGTCGACGCCGCGCGCGCTGCCGTAGAGCCGTTCCGCCCAGGCGCCGAGGTTGGCGTCGTTCGCGGCCCGGACCGGCAGACCCAGGCGTTCTGCGAGCGGTGCGGCGAGGGGTTCGTCGCGCCATCCCAGGTGCGGGGCGTCGCGCACGGTGCCGTCCTCGACCCGGACGATGCCGGGCACGGCGACGCCGACCCCGACGACCCGGACCGCCGGTCCGGTGCGGGCGAGGAGTGCTGCGAGGACCCGGGCGACGGCGTCGATCGCCTGCGCCGCGGTGGGCACGGTGGTCTGCGGCTCGACAAGCCGGTCGCGGACGGTGCCGTCGAGGCCGACGAGGGCGACACCGACGGCGTCGATCTCGACCGTGACCGCGGCGGCGAGGACGTCGCCGGACGCCCGGACGACCCCGCTCGGCCGTCCGACACCGGCACCGGGGGTTCCCGCGGCGGGGGTCTCCTCGTGCGCGAGACCGGCGTCGACGAGTTCCCCGACGAGCGCGAGGATGGTCGAGCGGTTCAGGCCGGTGCGCCGGGTGAGCTCGGCGCGGGTGACGGGGCCGTCCTCGTGGACGAGCCGGAGGACGCGCGCGGCGTTGCCCGGTGTGGCCGTGGGCTGCCGTGCCATGGATCCTCCTCGGTGGTGGTGGGTGGGGTCGTGGGTGGGGTTCCGGGCTGCGCGACGAGTCTCGCACCGGCCGGCCCGTGGACGGTCGCGCAGCGCGAGACCTCGGCGACCGCGACGGCCCGGTCAGCGCGACCGCGAGAACGCGGCGTCGAACGCGGCGTCCGGCGGCGCGATGGCACCGAGCCGCCGGACGAACGCCAGCGCCTCGGGCCCGCCGACGAGCCGGTCCATGCCGGCGTCCTCCCACTCGACGCTGGTCGGGCCGGCGTAACCGATGTGGTTGAGCACGCGGAACACCCGCTCCCACGGCACGTCCCCGTGGCCGGCGGTGACGAAGTCCCATCCGCGCCGGGGGTCGCCCCACGGCAGGTGTGAGCCCAGTCGACCGTTGCGCCCGTCGAGCTGCTTCACCGACTCCTTGCAGTGCACGTGGTACACCCGGTCGGCGAAGTCGAGCAGGAACGCGGCCGGGTCGAGGTCCTGCCAGACGAAGTGCGACGGGTCGAAGTTGAACCCGAACGCCGGCCGGTCCGCGAAGACGTCCAACGCCCGACGAGCGGTCCAGTAGTCGTAGGCGATCTCGGACGGGTGCACCTCGAGCGCGAACCGGACCCCGACCTCCTCGAAGACGTCGAGGATCGGTGACCAGCGGTCGTGGAAGTCCTGGTACCCGGCGTCGATCATCCCCGGGGGCACGGGCGGGAACCCGGCGACGGTCTTCCAGATCGACGAGCCGGAGAAGCCGGTGACGGTGTCGACACCGAGCGCCGCGGCGGCACGGGCGGTCCACTGCAGTTCCTCGGCCGCACGCTGCCGCACGCCCTCGGGGTCACCGTCGCCCCACACGTGCGGCGGGACGATGTCCTCGTGCCGCTGGTCGATGGGGTCGTCGCACACGGCCTGGCCGACCAGGTGGTTCGCGATCGTCCAGACCTGCAGCCCGTTGCGTTCCAGGATCGCCCTGCGCTCGGCGACGTACGAAGGGTCCGTCGCGGCGCGCCGGACGTCCAGGTGGTCACCCCAGCAGGCGATCTCCAGCCCGTCGTAGCCCCATCCCCCGGCGAGCCGGGCGACCTCCTCGAAGGGCAGGTCGGCCCACTGTCCGGTGAACAGGGTGACCGGCCTGGAGGCCCGGGTCGTCTCCGTCGTGTCGCTCGCGTCCGTCGTCGTCATCGTCGTCGTCCTTCTTCGCGGTGGTCGGGTTCCGTCACCAGGATCCGGGTGCGGACCCGGCGGCGACGGTGGCGGGTCGCTCGACGCGTGAGTGCACGTCGACGACCGTGTGGTCTCGGGCGGCGGCGGAGACCGCCTCCATGACCTCGAGCACGTGGAACGCGAGGTCGCCGGAGGCTCGGTGCGGCCGGTCCGTCGCGATCGCGTGTGCCATGTCGGCGAGGCCGTAGCCGCGGCCGGCGTCGGCGTACCCGGCGGCGACCGGCAGGTCCCGCCACGAGCGGTCGTCGGCGGTGGCGATCGACACGGTGTCCGAGAACCGGTTCGGGTCCGGGACGCCGAGGGTGCCGGCGGTGCCGTACACCTCGAACAGCGGGGCGCGGGTGGCCCAGACCTCGAACGAGACGGTGACGGTGGAGACCACGCCGCTCTCGTGCTCGAGGATCGCCACGACGTGCGTGTCGATGTCGACCGGGATCGACGTGCCGGCGTTCGGCCCGGTCGCGATCGTCCGTTCGCGGGTGGAGCGGGTGGCGCTGCCGCTGACCCGGACGACCGGCCCGAAGAACGTGACGAGGCTGGTCAGGTAGTACGGCCCCATGTCGAGGAGCGGTCCGCCGCCCGGCTGGTAGTAGAACGCCGGGGCGGGGTGCCAGAGCTCGTGCCCGGGTGCGCTCCAGGCGACGGCGGCACCGACCGGGGTGCCGATCGCGCCGTCGTCCAGGGCGGCCCGCGCGGTCTGGATGCCGGTGCCGAGGACGGTGTCCGGGGCGCTGCCGACGCGCAGGCCTGCGGCGCGGGCGGCTTCGAGCACCGGTGCGGCCTCGTCGGTCGACATCGCGAGTGGCTTCTCGCCGTAGACGTGCTTGCCCGCGGCGATCGCGCGGGTGGCGACGTCGGCGTGCGCGGCCGGGATCGTCAGGTTGAGCACCACGTCGACGTCGTCGGCGGCGAGCAGGTCGTCCACGGTGGTGCCGCGAACGCCCTGTGCCGCACCGACCTGCTGGGCGCGGGCGACGTCGAGGTCGGCGACCGCCACGAGCGACAGCCCGGACAGCGCCGGGAAGTGCTCGAAGTACTGCTGGCTGATGACCCCGACGCCGACGACGCCGACCCGCAGTGCTCGTTCGTTCACCGTGCTGCCCACAGGAGTCCCCGTTCGATGATGGTGCGGAGCGGTTGCGACTCGACGACCTCGAGCCGGTGACCCGGAGCCGAGACGAACACCCGTCCCTCGCCCCACTGCCTGGTCCAGATCGCGGGCGCGGTGACCGGCCGGTTCCAGGCGTCGAAGTCCCGGGCCTCCTGCGTCGTGGTCGCCAGCACGTCGTTGTACTCGTCGCTGAGCACCCAGTACTGCTCGGTGACGAGGTCGAAGTCCTCGATGCCCTGCGTGATCGGGTGCTCGTGCCCGAGGTCGGTGATGTGCACGGTGTAGGGGATGTAGTTGTCCGACTGCTCGCCGACCCGTTCGTCGGGGTGCTTGCCCGCGTGGTGCGCGAACTGGCCGCCGATCATGTGCAGGTAGTCGGCGGTGTTCCGGAACGCGTCGGCGATGCCGCCGTGCCACCCGGCCAGGCCCGCACCGCCCAGCACGGCGCGCTGCAGCCCGGCGAACTCGTCGTCGGCGATGGTCGACATCGTGACGACCTGGACGATCAGGTCGACCTCGTCCATGACGGACTCGTCGGCGTAGACGGCCGTCGAGTCGGACACCCGGACCGCGAAGCCGCTGTCCTGCAGGAACGGCACGAACAGGTCAGTGGTCTCGACGGGCTGGTGGCCGTCCCACCCGCCGCGGACCACCAGGGCCTGGCGTGTGCCGTCGGCGGCGCTCACGAGGTCGCCGTCCAGGTGCTGCCGGCGGCGGCGCTGCGCTCGACCGCGTCGAGGACCCGCTGCACGTGCAGGCCGTCGGCGAACGACGGCGACGGGTCGGTGCCGGCGACGATCGCGTCGACGAAGTCCTTCACCTGGTGGCTGAAGGTGTGCTCGTACCCGATGAGGTGCCCGGTCGGCCACCACGCGGCCGTGTAGGGGTGCTCGGGTTCGGTGACCAGGATCCGGCGGAACCCCTGCTCCCCCGCCGGGGCGTTCGACTCGTACAGCCGGAGCTCGTTCATCGCCTCGAGGTCGAACTGGATCGCGCCCTCGGACCCGCTGATCTCGAGCGTCAGACCGTTCTTCCGCCCGGTCGCGTAGCGCGTGGCCTCGAACGTGCCGATCGCACCGTCGGCCGCGCCACCACCCAGGCGGGCGGTGAAGAACGCGGCGTCGTCGACGGTGACCTGCCCGCGCTCGCTCGACGCGGTACCGGAGAGCCCGACCCCCTCGGCCATCAGCGGACGCTCCGTCACGAAGGTCTCGAGCGTGCCGGAGACGGTGGCGAGCGATGCACCGGTGACGTGCTCGACCAGGTCGATGGCGTGCGCGCCGATGTCCCCGAGCGCACCGGAGCCAGCGAGCGACTTGTCGAGGCGCCAGGTCATCGGGCCGTCCTCGTCCGCCAACCAGTCCTGCAGGTAGAGCGCGCGGACCTGGCGCACGGTGCCGATCCGGCCGGCCTGCACCAGCTGCCGCGCGAACGCGATGGCCGGCACCCGGCGGTAGCTGAACCCGACCATCGCCCGGACACCCTGTGCACGGGCGGCGTCGGCGGCGGCGGTCATCGCCTCGGCCTCGGCGACGGTGTTCGCGAGCGGCTTCTCGCACAGGACGTGCTTGCCGGCCTGGAGCGCAGCGATCGCGATCTCGACGTGCGAGGAGCCAGGGGACACGACGTCGACGACGTCGATGTCCGGATCGGCGACGACGGCACGCCAGTCGGTGGACGCCGCCTGCCAGCCGTACTGCTGACGGGCAGCCTCGGTGCGTCCGGGATCACGCCCGACGATCACCGCCATCTCCGGCTCGGCGCCGAGGTCGAAGAACCTGGGGGCGGTCCGCCACGCCTGTGAGTGTGCGGCTCCCATGAAGCCGTGCCCCACCATCGCGACCCGCAGTCGTTGCTGCACCGTCGACTCACTTGCCATCCGCTCGCTCCTTTGCGATCACGTGCTTGCCACAGCCAACACTACCGCTTATGTTGGGCGCGGCAACATTTTGTTTCGACGACGAACGGTGACCACCATGGCAACGACGCCCACCCGTGCAGACAAGTTCTCCTTCGGTCTCTGGACCATCGGCTACAACGGCTCAGACCCCTTCGGCGGGCCGACCCGACCCGCCCTCGACGTGGTCGAGGCGGTCGAGAAGCTCGACGAGCTCGGGGCCTACGGCCTGACCTTCCACGACGACGACCTGTTCGCGTTCGGTTCCACCGACGCCGAGCGCCAGACCCAGATCGACCGCCTCAAGGGTGCGCTCGAGTCGACCGGGATCGTCGTGCCCATGGTCACGACGAACCTGTTCTCCGCTCCCGTGTTCAAGGACGGCGGCTTCACCTCGAACGACCGGCAGGTCCGCCGCTTCGCGCTCCGCAAGGTCCTGCGCAACATCGACCTCGCCGCCGAGCTCGGCGCGTCGACGTTCGTGATGTGGGGCGGCCGCGAGGGCTCCGAGTACGACAGCGCGAAGGACGTGCAGGCCGCGCTCGAGCGCTACCGCGAGGCCGTCAACCTGCTCGCCCAGTACGTCACCGACAAGGGCTACGGCATCCGCTTCGCCATCGAGCCGAAGCCGAACGAGCCCCGCGGCGACATCCTGCTGCCGACCCTCGGCCACGCGATCGCCTTCACCGAGACGCTCGAGCGTCCGGAGCTGTTCGGCATCAACCCCGAGGTCGGCCACGAGCAGATGGCGGGCCTGAACTTCACGGCGGGCATCGCCCAGGCGCTCTACCAGGGCAAGCTCTTCCACATCGACCTGAACGGCCAGCGCGGCATCAAGTACGACCAGGACCTGGTGTTCGGTCACGGCGACCTGCAGAACGCGTTCTCGCTCGTCGACCTGCTCGAGCACGGCGCACCGCAGGGCGGCCCGGCCTACGACGGCCCCCGCCACTTCGACTACAAGCCGAGCCGCACCGAGGACATCACCGGCGTCTGGGACTCCGCGTCCGCCAACATGCGCATGTACCTGCTCCTCAAGGAGCGTGCGCAGGCGTTCCGCGCCGACCCCGAGGTGCAGGCAGCGCTCGAGGCCTCGAAGGTCGGCGAGCTGTCGACGCCGACGCTGAACGACGGCGAGTCGTACGACGCGTTCCTCGCCGACCGCTCGGCCTACGAGGACTTCGATGCCGACGCCTACTTCGGTGGCAAGGGCTTCGGCTTCGTCCGCCTGCAGCAGCTCGCGATCGAGCACCTGATGGGCGCGCGGAATTGACCGCAGACGCGCCAGCGGCTGCATTCCACGCGCTGAGGCGGCCTGCCGCCGAAGGGGCTGAGAACACGGGCGAGCGCCAGCTGGTCGCCGGGGTCGACTCGTCGACCCAGTCCTGCAAGGTCACCATCCGTGACGCAGCGACCGGTGCGGTCGTCCGCGAGGGACGCGCGTCCCACCCGGACGGCACGTCGGTCGACCCCCGCCACTGGTGGGACGCCCTCGGTGCCGCCGTCGCCGACGCCGGCGGCCTCGACGACGTCGGTGCCGTCGCCATCGCCGGGCAGCAGCACGGCATGGTGGCGCTCGACGCCGACGGCCGCGTGGTCCGCGACGCGCTGCTGTGGAACGACGTCCGCAGTGCGGATGCGGCCGCGCAGATGGTCGAGGAGCTCGGCCGGGAGGCGTGGGTCGCCCGGACGGGGCTGGTGCCGGTCGCGTCGTTCACCGGGACCAAGCTGCGGTGGCTCCGCGACGCGGAGCCCGAGAACGCCGCCCGCGTCGCGGCCGTGGCGCTGCCCCACGACTGGCTGTCGTGGCGGCTCCGCGGCCACGGCCCGGCGGGCGAGAGCCCGCTCGGCCCCGACCTCGACGCCCTGGCGACGGACGCATCCGACGCCAGCGGCACGGGGTACTGGGACCCGGTGCGCCGCGAGTACGACCCGGAGCTGTTCGAGCTCGCGCTCGGGCGGCCGATGCGTCCGGCGTCGACGGGCGACGACGACGCCGTGGTCGTGCCCCGCGTGGTCGCTGCCGACGAGGCGATGGGCACCCTGTCCACCGACGTCGAGCTACCCGGCGGCGCGGTCGCGCGGTCGGGCCTCGTCGTCGGCGCCGGACTCGGCGACAACGCCGGGGCAGCGCTCGGCCTGGGTCTCGGCCCGGGTGACGTCGCGGTGTCCCTCGGCACGAGCGGCACGGTCTTCGGGGTCAGCGACGCCGAGGTGCGTGACCCGAGCGGGACCGTGGCGGGCTTCGCCGACGGGACCGGGTCGCGCCTCCCGATCGTGACGACGCTCAACGCGGCCCGCGTGCTCGAGGTGATCGGCGGCCTGCTCGGCGTCGACCACGGCGAGCTCGGCGAGCTGGCGCTGCAGGCACCGGCCGGGGCCGACGGCCTGGTCCTGGTGCCGTACTTCGTCGGCGAGCGCACGCCCAACCGGCCGGACGCGACCGCATCGCTGCTCGGCATGACGCCGGCGACCACCGACCGGGCGCACCTGGCCCGGGCGGCCGTCGAGGGGATGCTCTGCGCCCTGGCCGACGGACTGGCCGCGGTGCAGGGCACCGGGGTGACCGTCGAGCGGCTGCTGCTCATCGGCGGCGCTGCTCGGAACCCGGCGGTCCGTACCGTCGCCGCGCAGGTGTTCGGCCGTGACGTCCTGGTGCCGGAGCCCGGCGAGTACGTCGCCGCGGGTGCTGCGAAGCAGGCCGCGTGGGCGCTCACCGGCGCACTGCCGACGTGGGACACCGCGACGACCGCCGTGCCGTCCGACCCGCACCCCGAGGTGCTCGAGCAGTACCGCGCCGCGGCGCGCTGACCGACGCACCGGATCCGACACTCCCCGCCCCCGGCGCCCTCCACCAGGGCACCGGGGGCATCATCGTCCCCGGAGGACCCCCATGCCACTGACCGACCTGCCCCTCGACGCGCTCCGCGCCCACCGCTCGGACGTCCGTCGTCCCGCCGACTTCGACGCCTTCTGGGCGGACACGATCGTCGCCGCCCGAACCGCGGGCGAGGGGGTCGAGACGACCCTCGTGCCGGCCGAGACCCCGGTGACCGGTCTCGTCGTCGAGGACCTGACGTTCCCCGGGTTCGCCGGCGATCCGGTGCGCGCCTGGGTCAACCGTCCGGTGTCGGACGACCCGGGCGCACTACCGGTCGTCGTCGAGTTCCTCGGCTACGGCGGCGGCCGTGGTCGCCCGGGCGAGCGCGTGCACTGGGCCCTCGCCGGGTACGTGCACGTCGTGATGGACACCCGCGGCCAGGGCTCCGGGTGGGCCGGCGGCGACACCCCGGACCCGCACGGCTCCGCACCGCACGCCAGCGGCTGGATGACGAACGGCATCGGCTCGCCCGCCGACCACTACTACCGCCGCGTCTACACCGACGCCGTGCGGCTCGTCGAGGCGGTGCGCACGCTGCCAGGGGTCGACCCGGAGCGCATCGCCCTGACCGGCGGCAGCCAGGGCGGCGGCATCACGATCGCCGCGGCGTCCCTGGTCGAGGCGCACGTCGGACCGGTCGCGGCGGTGCTGCCCGACGTGGCGTTCCTGGCCGACTGGCGGAACGGCACCGACGTCGCGGTGGGTGGGCCGTACCTGGAGCTCGCGCAGTACCTCGCCGTCCACCGCGACGCTGCCGACACCGTGTGGGCGACCGCTGCGTACCTCGACGGCGTGAACCACGCCCCCGGCATCACCGCTCCCGCGCTGTTCTCGGTCGCGCTGATGGACGACGTCGTACCGCCACGCACGACCTTCGCCGCGTTCAACGCCCTCGGCTCCACCGACCGCGAGATCGTCGTGTACCCGTACAACGGGCACGAGGGTGGCGGGTTCCGGCACTGGGAGCGTCAGGCGGCGTTCCTGGCCGACCGCTTGCGCTGACGGGCGTCGGGTGTCAGGCGCTCGTCCGGAGCGTCTCCTTCGGGTACTCGTCGAAGCGCTGGTGGTACGTGCTCGAGAACCGCCCCATGTGGCGGAAGCCCCACCGGTGCGCGACCTCGGCCACCGTCGTCTGCGCACAGTCGGCGAGTTGCAGTGCGATCCGCACCCGGTCCAGGCGGACCTGCAGCAGGTACGTCATGGGGCTCACGCCGACGTGCTGCACGAAGTTCTCCTGGAGCGTGCGGGAGCTGACCCCGATGGCACCGCAGACGTCCGCGAGCTGGAGCGGCCGGTCGCAGTGCTCCGCGAGCCAGGCCTGCGCGAGCTGCACGGTGTTCACCGTCCGGGGCAGCGGCCGGGCGTCGGATTCGGCGTCCGCCCCGCCGTAGGCCCGCAGGACGGACTCGGCCAGCAGCACCTGCGCCGACAGGTGACCGCCCGGATTGCGGTCGGGGTGCAACGCGTTGACCGCGACCGCGTCGATGCGGGCGACCAGGTGGGGCACCTCGGCCTCGGTCGGGCGTGATCGCAGTCGGCCGGCGAAGCGGTGGTCGAACACGACGCCGTCGACGGCGTCGAGGAATCCCCTTCCCACCCGCAGCACCTGGACGGTCCCGCCGGCACGAGCAGCGTGAACGGCCGGTCCGTCGGCAGGAGCACCGGCAGGCCGGGCCGGGTGGGCGCATCGTCGTCGACCCGGAGGCAGCCCGCGGTCGACCACGCCAGCACCGGCGTGCCGTCCGGCGTGAACGAGGCGGCGGCGGCCGTCGAGACCGCCGACGAGAGCAGCGCGACGTTGTGGTGGCGCACCGTCCGGTGCCGGAACGCGAACCGGTCGGTGGGCGCGAACCGGACGTCGCGACCGCCGTACACGGCACGCACCGTCCGGACGGCGTCCCCGGGGGTCTGGCCGCACCGCTCGGCCGTCCGGAGCGCGTGGCCGACGGCGACCCGCGGGACGGTGTCGCTGCTCATCGACCCGACCCACGCCGGACACGGAGGTCCGCGAAGGTGAACCGCTCGCGGTCGACGTCGTCCTCGGACTGCACGATCCACCCGCGTCGGGCGGCGCGTGCCCGCGCCCGGTAGGAGGTGATGTGGACCGGGGTGACCCCCGGTGCACGCTCGTAACCACTCATCAGATCCTCCGATCTGTCCCCGGGCCTCCGACCCTGTTCGGAGGGGGACAGTGTGAGTACGTCTCGGACGATAAGCGCCCTCACCGGGGTCCACAATGGCCCCCGAACGGGTGCGATCCACATCCGCGCACCCCGGATACCGGCGGCGTCGTGGCGTCGGAAGCCGATCCGCCCGACCGCCTCGTACCCTCCGCGTACGGGCCAGGCACGGCTACGATCCCGACGGCAGCACGGCCACCCCGAACGACAGGACGGACCCTCCGCATGACTCCCGACCACCGTGCCCGCTGGACGGTACTGCTCGCAGCCGCGCTCACCGCAGGACTCGCGCTCGCCGGCTGCACGGCCCCGACCGCCGCCCGGGCCGACGGGTTCGACGTGACCGGCTTCCAGCCAGAGAACGCCGACACGGCACTGGTGGACGCGAACGCTGCCGCGATGGACGTGGTCGGCGTCGACGGGCTGCTGCTGAACAGGACGGGGCCGAAGGTCACCGCCCCGTCGCGCGCCGCCAAGGCCCAGCGCAACCGGGCCCACGCGAACGGCCTCACCGCGCAGCTGCTCGTGAGCAACTACTCCGAGGCCGACGGGGACTTCAGCGAGCCGATCGCGCGGAAACTGCTCACCTCGCCCGCGAACCGCGCCCGGGTCGTCCGTTCGCTCGCCGCCGACGTGGCAACGGGCGGCTGGGACTCGGTCATGATCGACCTCGAGGCGCTGACCCCGGCCGAGAAGCCCGGTCTCACCGCCTTCGCCCGGGAGCTCCGGGCAGCCGTCGGCGACGACGTCCGGCTCGACATCGCCCTGTCCGCGTCGACCACCGCCGCCGGGTACGCCCGTCTCGGCTACGACGTGCGAGCCCTCCGTGCCCCGCTCGACCACCTGACGCTCATGGCGTACGACCAGCAC
>NZ_CAJCKD010000024.1:0-59710 GCF_903970855.1 Curtobacterium sp. ME12 | reverse complement strand
ACCACCGTCCACATCTCCGAGGACGCCGCCGGCCTGCTGAACAAGACCTTCGGCACCGACGCCGTCAAGCGCGGCCTCCTCGTCGGCACCGCCACCATCACCGCCCAGATCAAGTAACACCCCGCACCACCCCAGTCGGCCCGGACCACGCAACAGCGCGGTCCGGGCCGAACTGCGTTGTGCGTCAAGCGTCGAGCGGAACCGGGCGTACCTGGTGAGACCGCGCGTACCTGGTGGGTTCTTTCGACCAGGTACGCCCGTTCTTGCGAACCAACGCGCGCGTGATGGGAAAGAACGGGCGTCGTGTGCGGACGTCGGGCCGGCGGCCGCCGTCGTCACGGGCTGGGCGACACCTCACGCGGTCGCGTTCGCGTGAACTGTCGTTCAGCGCGAGCTCCGACCGGACCGCACCGCGCCACCGCGCCACCGCTCAGCCGCGCCGCCACCACCGCCGCGGCTTCGCCTCGAGCCGCGCCTGCTCCGCTGCCCGCGCGGCCGAAGCCATGCGCATCTCGCGGCGTTCCCGCCAGGCGAGCACCTCGGCCTCGACGTCCCGCATCGGCGTCACCACCGGCGGCCCGCCGAGCAGCTGCCGCCGGGCCTCCTTCACCCGCGCGTTGAAGTCCACGAGGACGTCGCGCACATCGGTCTCGAGCGACAGGGCATCGAGAGCGTCGTCGAGTTCGGCGTCCTCGGTGCGGAGCGCCAGGGCCGGCGGCGCGATGCCCCGGATGTCCTCACGCTCGATCTTCGACTTGATCCACCAGTCCGGATCGTGCTGCCCGTCGAGGCCCGGCAGCGGCTTGCCGTGGTAGGGGTTGCCCTCGAAGACCCCCCGGCGCTCGGCCTCCTCGATCTGGGCCCGGGCGTGGGCGGCGACGTCGGCGGCCTTGAGCAGCCGACGTTCCTCACGTTCCGACCGCACCTCGTCCGGATCGAGCGACCCCCGCTCGATCTCCTGGTCGACGAGTTGCTGGTAGCGGTAGCGGGCGGCCCTGCGGAGCCGGTCCATCCGTGCATCGACGTCGTTCATCGTCAGACCATGATGCCCCGCACCCCCGACGGGCCGTCCAGCCCGGTCAGGACTCCGACGCGACCTCTTCGATGGTCAGCGCGGCCTGGATGAGCGCCAGGTGCGACAGCCCCTGCGGGATGTTGCCCATGAAGTCCCCGTCGACGGCACTGAGCATCTCGCTGAACAGGCCGACGTCGTTCGCCTGCGCGACCATGTCGTCCATCAGCTGCTTCGCGTCGTCGATGCGTCCGACGCACGCGAGCGCGGCCGCGAGCCAGAACGAGCACGCCACGAACGGCGACTCCTCGTCCTCCATGCCGGAGTACCGGTAGACGAGCGGCCCGTGCTGCAGCTGCTCCTCGATGGCCCGGATCGTGGACTCCATCCGCGGCCCGCGGTCGAACGCCGACATCGCGTGCAGCAGGATCGAGCAGTCGAGCGCATCGGTGCCCGGGTGCATGACGTAGTGGCCGAGTTCCTCGTTCCACCCGTGCTCCGCGACCCAGTCCTCGATGAGCTCCCGGTTCTCGATCCACTTCTCGCGTGGGCCGTCGATCATCCCCGCGTCGTGCAGTTCGACGGCGGCGTCGAGCGCCTGCCAGCAGCCGATCTTGCTCGTCGTGTAGTGCTGCGCCTCCTGCAGCTCCCACATGCCCGAGTCTGCTTCCGGCCACCGGTGGCACGCGTCGTCGGCCAGCCCCTGCAGCACCGAAGCCGTCTTGCGGTCGAGCACGTTGCCGGCCCGGACGTACTGCCGCATGATCTCGAACACGTCGCCCCAGACCCCGAGCTGCAGCTGGTCGCCGGCCCGGTTGCCGATCGTGACCGGTCCGATGCCGTTCCAGCCCGGGACGTCGCGCTCCTCGACGGCGTCGCTCTTGGTCCCGTCGAGTCCGTAGAAGATCGGCATCGTCTCGTCGTGCTCGGCGATCGTGCGCATCACCCACGACACGGCGGCGTGGGTCTCCTCGCGCAGGCCGAAACGGGTGAGTGCGTGCACCGTGTACGCCAGGTCGCGCACCCAGGCGAACCGGTAGTCCCAGTTCTTCCCACCGGTGCGGTCCTCGGGCAGGCTCGTCGTCGGCGCCGCGGCGATGGCGCCGGTGGGGGCGAAGATCAGGAGCTTCAGGGCGAGGGCGCTGCGCTGGACGGCGTCCGACCACGGGCCGTCGTAGCTGAACTCCCTCGACCAGGTCGACCAGTTCTCGATCGTGCGGTCGACCCCTTCGAGGGTGCGCTCCGGCTCGGGCAGGAAGATCGGTTCGTCGTACGTGCCGACGATGGTCAGGATCGACTTCGAGCCCTCGGTCGTCGAGAACCGCCCCGAGAACCGGGGCCCGTCGTCGTGCACCGGCTCGAAGCCCTGCTCGACGATCGCGATGGTCACGCCGTCGACGCCGATCACCGTGCCGTTCGCGGTGTCGAGTCGGCGCGGTTCCGCGGTGTTCAGGATCGTGCCGGGCACGACCGCCCACTCCATCTCGACCGAACCGTCGACCCCCTGCACGCAGCGGCCGATCTCGGCCCAGGGCAGCCGTCCGGCCACTCCAGTGACCATGGCGTCGGTCACGGTGGCCGTGCCGGACGGGGTCGTCCAGGTCGTCACGAGCACGTTCGTGCCCGGCAGGTAGGCGCGGGACGCCTGCGCCTGGTCGTCCACAGGCCGCAGCGCGACGTGCCCGCCGTGCTCCGCGTCGACGATGCTCGCGAACACCGGCGGTGAGTCCATCGACGGGATCGGCAGCCAGTCGATCCGGCCGTCGAGCGCGATGAGGGCGACCGTCCGCCCGTCGCCGATCGCGCCGTACGAACGGAGCGGGACGTACCCGTTGGTCCGTTCCTCGTTCTCGGTCGCGTCGGGGGTGTCTCGCGTGCGCTCGGTCATGCGTCCAGCCTGCCCCGGCCCCGGCGGCGACCATCAGGCGGACGTACCCCTCGTGGCGGACGCACCCCGGGCCTCCATGCCGACACGCCCGCGCGACTTGCGCATCCCGGGCGTGTCGCACTAGCGTCGTCCTCCTGCCGATCGGCAGACCGCCCGTCCCGGGCACACCGGAAGGACCGCGCATGCGCGCCGTGCAGCACAACGAGGAACGCGTCGAGCTCCAGCTCGCCGCGACCGCCGTGCTGTCCGAGCAGCAGTGGTCCTCCAGCTATCCCGCGTAGGCACGCGACGTCCCACGACGCCCCGTGCCCACCCGGCCCGGGGCGTTCGTCATCTCCGCCTCCTTCCGTCCGCCACGACCGGCGACGACCAGGAGGCCCGGCGTACGACCGTCTCGGACCGTCACCTCGACCGTCACGAAAGCGAGACGACTCCATGAAGAAGATCAACGACCGATTGCTCAGCTGGGCCTCGATGCTCGAGGACAACACCGAGCAGCAGGCCCGCACGACCGCGCGCATGCCGTTCGTGTTCCCGCACCTGGCCCTCATGCCCGACGCGCACCTCGGCCTCGGGGCCACCGTCGGATCCGTCATCCCGACCCTCGGCGCGATCATGCCGGCGGCCGTCGGCGTGGACATCGGCTGCGGCATGATCGCGGTCCGGACGCAGTTCACCGCCGCGGACCTGCCCGGCGACCTGCAGGGGCTGCGCGAGCAGATCGAGCGCGCGATCCCGCTGTCGGCCGGAGCGTCGAACCGGAAGATCGTCGCGACCGCTGCGCCGCGCATCGCGGAGCTCGAGGCGATGGCCGAGACCGCCGGGTTCGACCCGGACGGTGTGCACGGCGGCTGGCGCAACCAGCTCGGCACGCTCGGTTCCGGCAACCACTTCATCGAGGTCTCCCTCGACGAGCAGGACCGGGTCTGGCTCTTCCTGCACTCCGGGTCGCGGGGCGTCGGCAACAAGATCGCGCAGCGCCACATCACGGTCGCCAAGCGGATGATGGAGCGCTGGTGGATCCGGTTGGCGGACCCCGATCTGGCCTACCTGGTCGAGGGCACGCCGGAGTTCGACCGGTACGTCGCCGAGCTGCGCTGGGCCCAGCACTTCGCCCTGCTCAACCGCGAGGAGATGATGGACCGCGTCGTCCGGCAGCTGTCCGAGGCCGTGGGCACGCCCGTCGACGAGCAGGAGCGGATCAACTGCCACCACAACTTCACGCAGCGTGAGACGCACTGGGGCAAGTCCGTGTGGGTCTCGCGCAAGGGGGCGATCCAGGCGAAGGTCGGGCAGCCCGGGCTGATCCCGGGGTCGATGGGCACGGCCTCGTACGTGGTCGAGGGACTCGGCAACAAGCCCTCGCTCGAGTCGTCCCCGCACGGTGCCGGCCGGCTGTTCTCGCGGAGCGCTGCCCGGCGGACCTTCACCCACGAGCAGCTGCGCGAGGCGATGGCCGGCATCGAGTACCGCGACACCGACGCGTTCCTCGACGAGATCCCGGCGGCGTACAAGCCGATCGACCAGGTGATGGCCGACGCGTCGGACCTGGTGTCCATCCGGCACACGCTGCGGCAGGTCGTCAACGTGAAGGGCGACTGAGACGCGTCCACCGACGAAGGGGAGGCCCGTGGCCGCGCGCCACGGGCCTCCCGTCCGGTGCGGGGCGGCACCGCGGCCCGGCGCGGCCCGGACAGGACGGCTCGCGTCGGGCACGCTTGACGAGATGAGCGACACGGCGGAGCACGCAGCACGGGAGACCGGACGACAGGTCCGGCGAGCGGCCGACAGCCGGTGGTTCGAGGTCACGGCACGCGCCGGGTTCGTCGGCAGCGGCATCGTCCACCTGCTGATCGGGTACCTGGCGATCCTGCTCGGCATCGGCAACGCGTCCTCCGGCGGCGAGACGGACCAGTCCGGCGCGCTGCAGCAGATCGCCGCGGTCCCCGGCGGGGTGTTCCTGCTCTGGCTGATCGCCGTCGGTACGGCCGCACTCACCGTGCGTCTGGTCGTCGAGGCGATCGTCGGCGGCCGATCCGACACCACCCGGGGCTGGCTCGCGCGGTTGAAGGACGTCGCGAAGGCCGTGGTCTACGGCGTGATCGCGTACTCGGCCGCCTCGTACGCGCTCGGTGCCGGCTCGAGCTCGAGCAGCTCGTCCCAGAGTGCCGCCGCGAAGACCCTGGCGACGCCGGGCGGGGTGTTCCTGCTCCTCCTCGCCGGGGCGATCGCCGTCGCGGTCGGCATCGGCCTCGTGGTGATCGGTTGCCGTCGGTCCTTCCGCAAGCAGATCACGCGACCGTCGGGCCAGCTCGACCGCGTGGTGACCGTGCTCGGTGTCGTCGGGTACGTCGGCAAGGGCATCGCCGTTGTCATCGTGGGCGTGCTCATCGCCGTCGCGGGGCTGCGGAGCGACCCAGACCAGGCCACCGGCCTCGACGCCGCGTTCGACGCCGTGCGGAGCATGCCCGGTGGCGTGTTCGTCCTCGTCGCGATCGGCATCGGGTTCCTGGCCTTCGGCGTCTACAGCTTCTTCCGCGCGCGGTTCGCCCGCCTCTGACCCGCGGGTGCACAGACGACCGGACCGGCGCGGACCTTCGCGCTGCGCGACACCTCACGGGCCGAAGCGGGCGTGAGGTGTCGCTGAGCCCGTGAACTCGCAGCCGCGCCGCCGCCGCCGCGCCGCCTGAGCGAGCACGGACCGCCCCCGCGGTAGACGGGGTCGATGAGCACCAACGCCACGACCGGCCCCGCGACCGTCTTCGCCGACGCCCGAGCGGTCCTCGCCGAGAGCATCGTCTGGGACCCGTCGGCACAGCTGCTCCGGTGGGCGGACATCACCCTCGGCACCCTCAACACCGCCGAGGCCGACGGCACCGTGCGCTCGAGCGTGCCGCTGCCGCCCCCGCTGGCGAGCTTCCAGCCCCGGGCCTCCGGCGGGTTCGTCGCGGCCCTCGGCGACACCGTCGTGGTGACGGACGAGCAGGGTTCCGTGGAGCGCGAGATCGCCCGCGTCACCCACAGCACCTCGGGCAACCGGTTCAACGAGGGCAAGTGCGACCCGTTCGGCCGGTTCCTGGTCGGCAGCATGAACGTGACGACCGGCGAACCCGACGCCGCGCTCTACTCGATCGAGGCCGACGGCACCACCCGGGTGCTCCGCGGCGGCTTCGGCGTGACGAACGGCATGGAGTGGTCGGAGGACGGCAGCACGATGTACGTCACCGACACCAGTGCCTCGACGGTCTTCCGCGGGTCGTACGGCCCGGACGGCGAGCTCGGCGAACTCGAGCCGTTCATCGTCGGCCAGGCGCACGACGGCCTGGTCCGCGACGACGAGGGCTGCTTCTGGAGCGCGGTCTACGGCGGCTCCCGCGTCGAGCGCTACGGGCCCGACGGCTCCCACCTGGAGACGGTCGAGCTCCCCGTCGCCAACCCGACGTCGGTGGCGTTCGGCGGGCCGGACATGTCGACGCTCTTCGTCGGGACGGCCCGCGAGAACCTCACCGAGCAGGACCTGGAGCAGGCGCCGCGGTCCGGTGCGGTCTTCGCGGTGCCGACGACGGTGCACGGGTTCCCCGCGACCACCTTCAGCGGCTGAGCACGTCGTCACCGCCCGGGAGGACGGCGGCCGGGTATCCTGGGCGACCGCCCGACCGGAGGAGACCCACGTGGACGACGAACGCCAGGCACCCCGGCCGGACCCGGCCGGCGAGCTCGCCCAGGCCGAGGACGCCGACGTCACGGTGCAGGTCGACCGGGTTGCCGTCGACGGCACCTACGTCCGGGTGAGCTCGATCGGTGCGCCCGGCGCACGGGCCTTCGTGCTCGTCGCGGGGCTCGGCATCGCGTCGACCTACTACGAGCGGCTCGCCCCGCACCTCAACGAGAACGGCCCGGTGCACGCGCTCGACCTGCCGGGGTTCGCCGGCGTCCCGCGGTTCCGCGGGAAGGTCACGATCGAGCGCTACGCCGACGCGGTCGAGCGGGTCGTCGACGACCTCGGGCTCGAGGACCCCGTCCTGGTCGGGCACTCGATGGGGACCCAGGTCGTCACCGAGGTCGCCGCCCGCAGGCCCGGGATCTCCGACCTCGTGCTCATCAGCCCGGTCGTCGACTCCCGTGCGCGGACCGTCCGGCAGTCGGCCTTCCGCTTCCTGCGGTCGGCGCTGCACGAGCCGTCCGCCGTCCGCTGGCATGCCGTCACGGCGTACGCACTGTGCGGCTGGCACTGGTTCCGGAAGGTCCTGCCGCGGATGATCGCGTTCCCGATCGAGGAGCGCGCCGCCCACGTGCAGGCCCGCGCCCTGATCGTCCGCGGTGAGCACGACGCGATGGTGCCGCGGGACTGGGTCCGTCGGCTGGCGCGGGTGTTCCCGTACGCGGTCCTCCGCGAGGTCGTCGACGGCGCGCACTCGGTCATGCACGCACAGGCCGACGCGGTCGCGCGGCTCGCGGTGGCGCACGTCGACCGCCGGATCCCCGACCGGGGCGTGTCGTCGCTGCAGCGGGTGCGCGACGACTCGACGTCGTCGGACCTGGCCCGGCTCGGCCCCGGTGACGCCTGGCTGCTGGTGAAGTCGCGGTTCATCGAGCTGTTCGGGATGGCTCGGAACGACGACGAGACGCTCGAGGCAGCCAAGTCCGCGCACGCCGTCGCGATGGCGGACGGCGACGACCTGCCGGTCGACCCGGCGGACCGCCGAACGGTCGTCGACGAGGTCGCGCCGGAGTCGAAGTAGCGAGCACGGCCGGAGCAGCGAGCACGGTCGGACCAGCGTCCGCCACGGTGTCCGGCTGACCGCGACCACCGCGACGGGTGAACGGTCAGGGCGTGATGCGGCCCGGCAGCATGTCGGGCGTCAGCGCGTTCGCCTCGGCGAGGACCGTGCGGGCCTCGTCGGTCTTGTCCCACACGTTCCAGAGCAGCACGCCCCGGACCGTGTCGTCGTCGTCCAGGTAGTAGACGACCCCGGTCACGGTGGGGTCCTGCCAGTCCTCGACCGTGCGCAGCTTCGAGCTGACCTGCCCCACGGCCTCGTACCCCATGTCGAAGACGTCGGAGTAGAACATCGGCGTGTGGTCGTAGGTCTCGTCGGCGTCGGCCAGGTTGCGGCCTGCCTGCCGACCCTGCTGCTGGGCGTTGTCGACGTGCTCCACCCGGCGGGTGCCGAGGATCCGGTCCGGGTACTCGGCGACGTCACCGGCAGCGAACACGGAGTCGTCGTCGGTGAGCAGGGTGGAGCTGACCACGATGCCGTCGCGGACGGTGAGTCCGGCGTCGGCGGCGAGCTGCGTCGCGGGCTCGATGCCGAGCCCGGCGACGACCGCGTCGGCCTCGACGACGGAGCCGTCGTCGAGCGTCAGCCGCACGCCGTCCGCCGTCTCGGTGCCCTCGGACACCCGGCGGCCGGTGCGGAGCTCGACGCCGTGGTCGACGAAGCGCTGCTGGAACGCCCGGGCCAGGTCCTCCGGGAACATCCGCCCGCCGACGACCTCGTCCGGGTCGACCAGTGTGACGCGCGCGCCGTTCTGCACGATGCCCGCCGTGATCTCCTGGCCGATGTACCCGCCGCCGACGACGGCGACGTGCGCCCCGGCGTCCGCGAGTTCGCGCAGCCGTCGGTAGTCCGACGCGCTGCGGTAGTCGAACACGCGTGCCGACGGGGGCAGCCCCGGCAACCCGCGGGGCTTCCCGCCGGTCGCGAGCAGGAGCCGCTCGTAGCCGTGGGTCGCGCCGTCGGCCGTCGTGACGGTCTTCGCGGCACGGTCGATCGCGGTCACCGCGGCGCCCAGGACGAACTGTGCCCCGGTCTCCTCGGTGTGCAGGTCGACCTTGTCGTCCCAGCTGAAGTCCGGGTCGGTCCAGAGCTTCTTCGACAGCGCGGGCCGGGCGTACGGCCGGTCGACGTCCTCACTGAGGATGCCGATCGACCCGTCGGTGTCGAGCTCGCGGATGCCACGGGCAGCGGCGTCGGCGACCATCCCGCCGCCGACGATGAGGTAGCGGAAGTCGGTCATGACGCCTCCTGGCGGTGCTGTGGTGCCACGATCAGATCGTGGCGACCGAGCCGGAGTCGACCCGGTAGTTGGCGCCGTTCACGAAGCTGGCCAGGTCCGAGCACAGGAAGGCCACGACGTTCGCGACCTCTTCCGGCTCGCCGCGTCGCTTGAGCTCCATGTACGGCCGCTCCTCGTCGAGGAAGCTGCCGATGGCCTCGTCGAACGAGGTCCCGCGCTGCTTCGCCCGCTTGTCCATCATCGCGTCGGTCATCGGCGTGTGGATGAACGCGGGGGAGACCGTGTTCACCAGCAGACCCTCGGAGGCGTAGGAGCGTGACAGGCCCTTCGCGAACGAGAGCACCCCGGCCTTGGCGGCGCAGTAGGGCAGTTCGTCGTCGTACGGCTGCGAGGCGTCCTCGGACACCAGGTAGACGATGCGTCCCCAGCCGCCCTGTCGCAGGTCGCCGATGAACTCGCGGGTGATCCGCACCGGCCCCATCAGGTCGATGTCGATCGTCTCCGCCCACCCGGCCTCGTCGATCTCGTGGAACATGCCCTGGGCGCCGGTGACACCCGAGGACTGCACCAGGATGTCGATCTCGCCGACCGCTGCACGCACCTTCTCGTGCAGGCCGGCGAGGCTCTCGGCGCTCCGGACGTCGGCGGCGAAGGCGTGCAGCTTGCCGAGCGGCGCCTCGAGCTGGTCCGCACTGGTGTCCAGACGGCTCTGATCGATGTCGGTGACGACCACGGTCGCACCCTCCGCCAGGAGGATGCGTGCCGTGTTCCAGCCGATGCCGGAGTCGCCGCCGAAGACGAGTGCGGTCTTGCCCTGGATACCGAGGTCCACCCGGGCCCCTACGCGTGTGCCGACGCGTCGGCGACGGCGGGCGTGGTGGCGGAGGCCAGCGGGGTGCTGGGAGCGCGGTTCTCGGCGGAGACCATCCACGCGAGCTGCTCGAGGCGCTCGATGAAGCCGTGGAGCAGGTCCGCGGTCGTCGGGTCCTCGTCGTCGACCTCGTCGTGGACGTCGCGCATGGTGCCCGTCGCCTGGTACAGCCGGAGCGTGACCTGGTCGATGGCGTCGTGCGTGGTGATCTCGCCCGAGGGGAACGCGTCGAGGTGGCTGCCCGCGGAGACGGTCGCCGAGCGGCCGTCCGGCACGAGGTACAGCGCGCGCATGCGCTCGGCGGTGTCGTCGGCGAACTCACGGGCCGCGTCGACGATCTCGTCGAGCTGCAGGTGGAGGTCGCGGAAGTTGGTGCCCAGGATGTTCCAGTGGGCCTGCTTGCCCTGCAGGTGCAGGTCGATGAGGTCCACGAGGACCGCCTGGAGGTTCTTGGCCATCTTGTCCGAAGCGTGCATGGTTGTGGCTCCTTTCGCGTCGGTGTGACCGTTCCGGTCTACGCGGTGCCGCAGTGCACGTTCTCAGTGCGCTCGGAGGCAGCGTCCCCCGAGGCAGTCCGGCGCGGTGCTGCTCAGTGCGACGGCGCGGGGTCGACCTGGTCGACCGCGTCGCGCATCCGCTCCAGGAAGTCGGCGACGATCCGCGCCTCGGACGCGGGAAGCCCCTCGGCGATCGACATCATCCGGCGGTGCATCACGCCGAGTGTGGCGCGGACCTCGTCGTCGGTCTCGGTCGTCGGCGTGATGACGAGGGCCCGGCGGTCGGTGGGGTGCGGGTCGCGACGCACGTGGTTCGACTTGACCAGGCGGTCGATGAGGATGGTCGTCGAGGCCGACGAGATCTTGAGGTACGCGGCGAGGTCCTTCGGGCTCACGGTCGTGCCGGAGCGCTGCGCCTGCAGCAGGAAGCGCACGGCGAGCAGGTCGGTCTCGCCCATGCCCATCGAGTCACGGGTCCGGCGGCGCATGGCCGTCTCGGCGGATCGGTACCGGCGCAGGGCGTTCAGCACGGCGACCCCGCGTTGGGTCGCGTCGTCGTCCGGGAACCAGTACCCGGACGCCTCGGTGATCTCCTGCGTGGACATGGCGTTCAGGGTAACCCGTCTCGTATCTCGGCCGTCTAGCGAACTCCCGGGTTCTGCGGTGACCGATGCGTCCGCACCGTCCGACGCGTCCCCACCTGACGGACAGGAGGCCCGTGGCGGGGTCGCCACGGGCCTCCTGTCCGACGGTCGGTCGCGTTACGCAGCTGCCTGCTCGTCCGTGCCGGCTGCGGCCTCGGCGAGCGCGGTGAGCGCGCCCTGCACGAGCGTCGTGACCTCGGCGTCCTCGCGCGGGTGGGTCTCCGCGAAGCGGACGACCGACTGCGGGATGGCGACCTTGACGTCCTCCAGGACCTTCGCGCCGGCGATGCCGGCCGCCTTGCGGGCGTCGTCGTGCGCCCAGACGCCGCCGTACTGGCCGAACGCCGAGCCGATCACGGCGAGGGGCTTGCCGGACAGCGGCGAGGCGCCGAACGGACGCGAACCCCAGTCGAGCGCGTTCTTCAGGACGGCGGGGATGGTGCCGTTGTACTCGGGGGTGATCAGCAGGACGGCGTCCGAGGCGGCGACGGCGTCGCGGAAGGAGACGGCAGCGGCGGGCGGGGTGTCGCCGTCGATGTCCTCGTTGTAGAACGGCAGGTCGACGATGCCGTCGAAGGTGTGCAGCTCGATGCCCTCCGGCGCGTGGTGCGCGGCGGCCTCGGCGAGCTTGCGGTTGATGGAGTCGGCGCGCAGGCTGCCGACGAGGACGAGGACGTTCGTCATGGAGCTCCTTCTGTTGCGGGATGCTGTTGCTGGACGGAAAGGTGTCAGCGACAACCAATGCGATCGTACGGGGCGCTATTCCCAGCCCCCTGGGTACGGTGGCGACGTGACCACGCTTCGGACCCCGGCCAGCACGCCACGAACCACCGACCCGAACTGGTGGCGCGATGCCGTCGTCTACCAGGTCTACCCGCGCAGCTTCGCCGACACCGACGGCGACGGACTCGGTGACGTCGCGGGCATCACGAGCCGGGTGCCGTACCTGGCGTCGCTCGGCGTCGACGCGCTGTGGCTCTCCCCGTTCTTCCCGTCGCCGCTCGCCGACGGGGGCTACGACGTCGCCGACTACCGTGCCGTCGACCCGAGACTCGGGTCCCTCGACGACCTGGACGCGCTGGTCCGGGCCGCCCACGAGCACGACCTGAAGGTCATCGTCGACATCGTGCCGAACCACACCTCCGACCAGCACGAGTGGTTCCGGGCCGCACTGGCGTCCGCGCCGGGGTCGGCCGAGCGTGCGCGGTACGTGTTCCGTGAGGGCTCCGGTGACTCCGGGGAACTGCCGCCCAGCGACTGGGTGTCGAACTTCGGCGGCAGCGCGTGGACCCGGGTGCCCGACGGGCAGTGGTACCTGCACCTGTTCGCACCCGAGCAGCCCGACCTGGACTGGTCGAACCCCGAGGTCCGCGCCGACTTCGAGGACACGCTGCGCTTCTGGTCGGACCGCGGCGTCGACGGGTTCCGGGTGGACGTCGCGCACGGGCTGGCGAAGGACCTGTCGACCCCGTACCGGCCGTCGAACGAGCAGGACCTGCCGCTCGACGGGTCCGATCCGCTGTACGACCGTGACGAGGTGCACGAGATCTTCGCCACCTGGCGCCGGGTGCTCGACGAGTACGACCCGCCCCGTGCCGCGGTCGCCGAGGCCTGGGCCCCGGCACCCCGCCGTGTCCTGTACGCCCGGCCGACGGAGCTCGGGCAGGCCTTCAACTTCGACCTGCTCGAGGCCCCGTTCGAGCCGGACGCCTTCCGTCGGATCATCGAGCGGAACCTGGCCGCCGCGGAGCAGTCGGGTGCCTCGAGCACCTGGGTGCTGTCGAACCACGACGTCGTGCGGCACCCCACCCGGTACGGCCTGCCGGACGGCACCGACACCGACGCCTGGCTCATGACGGACGGCACGACGCCGGAGCTCGACCGTGCACGGGGGCTCCGTCGGGCACGCGCGGCGACGCTGCTGGTGCTGGCGCTGCCGGGGTCCTCGTACGTCTACCAGGGCGAGGAGCTCGGGCTGCACGAGGCCGCCGCGATCCCGCGCGACCTGCTGCAGGACCCGAAGTGGCTCCGCACCGGGCACACCGTGAAGGGCCGGGACGGCTGCCGCGTGCCGATCCCGTGGACGCGCTCCGGGCCGTCGTTCGGCTTCGGGGACGTCGCACCGCACCTGCCCCAGCCGCAGGACTTCGGGGAGTCGTCGGTCGAGGCCGAGGACGGCGATCCCGGGTCGACCCTGTCGCTGTACCGCCGGGCGTTGGCCGCACGGCGTCGGCTGCAGCAGGGGGAGGCGCTGACGTGGCTGGAGTCCGGCTCCGAGGTCGTGGCGTTCGCCCGGCACGACGGCTGGCGGTCGGTCACGAACTTCGGCACCGCGCCGGTGCCGCTGCCTGCCGGGACGGTCGTCGTCGCGTCCGGGTCGCTCGACGAGGTCGCGGCGGGGCTGCTGCCTGGTGAGACGACGGTGTGGCTGGCCTGAGCGTTCCGCTTGCGTCGTTCTTCCTCCACAGCCCGGAGGCCCGTGGGGGCGTTCCACAGATCGTCCCGCCGCCGCCCGGGGTGACGTCCCGGTCGCGAGCATCGGGGCATGACAGATCCCACTGCACCTGCACCAGCACCAGCTCCAGCCAAGGCCCCAGCTCCTTCCCGCGACCGGCGGTCGTTCCGGTCGCGGGCCGTCCGCCGCCTCGCTGCGGCCTGCGCCACGCTGACCGCGATCGGTGTGCTCGCGGCGCCCGCGGTCCTGCCGTCCGGGTCGAGTGCGGCAGCCCTCGACTTCCCGTACGTCAACCAGTTCTCCAGCGCGTCCGGCGGCGCCCTGCACGGGGACGCCACGGTGTCGGGCGGCCGACTGCGGCTCACCGACGACGTCCGGAACCAGGCGGGAGCGTGGTCGACGAACGACACGTTCCCGTCGGACACCGGTCTCGAGATCGAGTTCACGTACGCGATGCACACCGAGAAGGACGACCCCGGGGCGGACGGGCTGCTGCTGTACCTGGCCGACGGCGCCGCGGCGCAGGGCGTCGGGTCCTTCGGCGCCGGGCTCGGGTACGCCTGCCGGAAAGAGGCCACCGAGGGCGGCGGCCGGGCGTGCGACCTGCCGGGGGTCCCCGGGGGTTTCGCGGCCGTCGCGATCGACCACTACGGCAACTTCTCGTCACGCATCAACGGGTCCGGTCCCGGAGCACAGCCCGACCACGTGGTGGTCCGGGGCTCGGGCAACGGGACCGAGGGCTACCGGTACGTCGCCGGAGCCGCGGCACCGGGTGGCACCGTGACGGCCGGTTCCACGCCCCGCACGGTCCGCATCACCCTGCTGCCCGACGACGACGGCGGGCTCGCGGTCACCGTCCGGCTGCAGGTCGGCTCGACCATGCGCACCGTGCTCGACTCGGTCCCGCTGCACGGCGACGGCCAGGCCTCGCTGCCGAGCACGCTGCGCCTCGGGTTCGCCGGGGCCACCGGCAGCCACGTCGACAAGCACGAGGTCGACGCGCTCCGGGTCTGGAAGCCGGCGGACCTGTCCGTCGAGCACGACCTGCCCGCGACCGCGACGGCGGGCGAACCGCTCCGCTACACCGTGACGGCGCGGAACCCCGGCCCGAACGCCGCCGACCCGAGCCCGCTGCAGGTCGACGTCCCCGACGGCATCGAGGACGTCACCTGGACCTGCGCGGCTGCGGACGGCTCCACCTGCGTCACCGGGTCGGGCACCGGTGACGTCGCGACCGACCTGTCGTTGCCCCGAGGGGGTTCTGCCGTCGTCACGATCGAGGGCCGGGTGGCCGAGGGCACGTCCGGAGCGCTGGAGAGCACGGCGACCATCGCCCCGCCGACCTCGTTGTCCGACACGAACGAGGCCGACAACGCCTCCCGGGCGACCACCACCGTGGCGGCACCGGTGATCACCGCCGACGTCGAGACGGACAAGTCGGTGTCGCCGTCGACCGTACGGCCCGGTGACGAGGTCGAGTACCTCGTGACGGCGAGGAACCGGGGGCCGTCGGTGGCGCAGCAGGTCGGGGCGGTCGACGACCTGCCCCAGGCCATGCGGTTCGTGGGCTCCGACGACGGGTGCACGGCCGAGGGGCAGCGGGTGACGTGCAGCTCGGACGTGGCGCTCGAGGTCGGGGAAACCCTGGACTTCCGGATCCGCGCCGAGCTCGACCCCGCGTACCAGGGGGACGGCTCCGACGTGGTGAACGTGGCGACGGCGACCTCGCCGACCGACCCGGACGGCGGCGACCCGTCGACCGGCGTGGCGATCGTCGTCGGCCCGGACGACGGGGGGCCCGCGCCGAGCCCCGCGCCGACGAGCGACCCCGTGCCGACGACGGGGCCGGCGCCGGACGACGGTGACGCCGGCGGGGACGGCTCCGCAGGCGACGACGGTCCTGGCGTCGACGACGGCGGAGCCGGTGACCCCGCAACCGACCGTCGGGCCGCGGCCCCCGTCGGGGCCCTGGCCTACACCGGCGCCGAAGGGCTCGGCCTCGCCGCCGCGCTCGCCGCCCTGCCCGCCGCCGTCGGATCCGGGTGCTGGTGGCTCGCCCGACGCCGTGCTCGCCGGGACGCGCCGACCGACGGCCCCCAGCAGCCCTGACACCGCCGGGACGGCACCGGACGGTGGTGTCGTCCCGGCGCACGGGTGTGGACGTCCACAGGGGGACGAGTCCGCTCCGGTCGGGCGTCCACCCCACCGGCGGTAGGATCGGATCCACGATCCGCATGCCCGAAAGAGGTCTCGTGTCCGACACCGTGGACGACGCCACCACCGTGGAAGACGCGACCCAGCGCGCGCGGTACTGGCCGATCCCGATCCTCCGGGCGGTCCCCGCAGCGGTCGTCGCGATGGTGATCACCTTCTCGACCAACCACGCCGCGGGGTACGGGCTCCTGCTGTTCGGCGGCTTCGCCCTGGTCGAGGGCCTCGTGCTCCTGTTCGCCGGCCTCTCGCGACTGCCCCTCGACGGCCGTTCGCGTCGCACGACCCTGCTGCAGGCCGTCATCACCCTGCTGGCCGCGGTCGCCGCGTTCGCGTGCAACGGGTTCGGGCTGCCGGCCTTCATCACGGTCATCGTCGCCTTCGCGGTGCTGACCGGAGCCCTCGAGCTGTCGCAGGGGCTCCGGGCCCGGCGTCGCTCGCCCTTCGCTCGCGACTGGACCACGATCGGCGGCCTCACGCTGCTGCTCGCGGTCGCGTTCCTCCTCACGCCGCCGGACTACTCCCAGCAGCTCGGTGGCGTGGAGCAGGTCACCGGCACCCTCGACGCCTCGATCGTGCTCGTCGGCCTGCTCGGCGCGTACCTCGCCATCACGGCCGTCTTCCACGTGATCGCCGGCCTCTCGCACAAGTGGGGCACGGCCACGCCGGCCGTCGCCCCGGACGGAGCACCACACGCATGACCACCCCCAGCCGTCGTGACCGTCTGCGCCCGGTCGAGCTCCTCGGGATCTCCGCGATCGTCGCGGTGTTCACCGGGCTCGTCGTGCTGTTCTCGACGCGGGAACTGCAGCTGGCCGTGATCTTCCTCGGTGTCGCGTTCATCGTGGTCGTCGTCGTGCTCGCCATGCTGCAGCTCGCCTCGTCGAGCGAGCAGGACGACAACGACATGCTCGGCGGGCACAAGACGCCGGGCGAGGGCGACGGCGACGACTTCCACTGACGGCTGACGGCTGACGGCTGGCGGTCGCGGCAGCGGTGACCGCATCCTGACGACGGACACGCCCGAGATCACGAATCCGGAACGGTCCTGTCAGGATCGCGGGTCCTACCGACACCTCTGGGTGAAGGAGGTGGGATGTGGACGTGACGACCGGCACCGACACGGACGAAGGACTCGTCCGTGCAATGGCGCAGGGAGACACCGGCGCGCTCGCCCGGGCGTTCGACCGGTACGCCGCCACCCTCACCCGCTACGCGTGGGCGCTGGTCGACGACCGGTCCGACGTCGAGGAGATCGTGCAGGACGCATTCCTGACGCTCTGGCAGCGCGCCGCGACCCTCGAGCTGCCGGCGGACACGGTGCTGCCGTGGCTGCTCGTCGTGTGCCGCAACCACGCCTTCAACACCGGGCGCAAGCAGGCCCGGCGCCGCACGGTTGAGCTGCCGGAGCACCTCGCCTCGCCCGCCGACCACGACGAGGCCCGTGAGACCCTGCGCTGGGTCCGGGCCGAGATCGCCGCGCTCCCCGACCTCGACCGCCGCATCTGCGAGCTCTGCCTGCTCGAGGGCCACTCGTACGCCGAGGCCGCCGAACTCCTCGGACTCACGGTCGGCGCGGTCACCCAGCGGGTGTCCCGCAACCGTCGACGACTCAAGAAGGTGGTGATGCACGATGAACACTGAGCCTCCGCAGGGCGACGACCTGCAGCGCATGCTCGTCTCGATGAAGCAGAACGTCCTCGAACGTGCCACCCCGCGTCCGAAGCGTCGTCGTGTCCGACCCGGTATCGCGCTCGGCATCGTCGGTCTGCTGGCCGTCGGCACCGCGACGGGCGCGGTCGCCCTGACGCTCTCGCAGCAGAACACCGACCCGGTCGCCGCTCCCACCCAGACCCAGCAGGCCGAGCCCTCGCCGTCCGCGACGACGCCGAGCTCCGCCCCGATCACGGGTGCCCCGATCCCGAAGCCCACCCCGACCCCGACCCCGGCCCCGCCGACGCCGCCCGCGTCTGACGTCCGACTCCCCGGCGACTGCTACCTCCTGGTGCCCGACGACGACTACGACCGCTTCTTCGGGGCAGCGCGGCACGAGTCGATGATCATCGCGCCCGGCGGGGACCGCGAACCGGACGGGAACGACCGCATCCAGGGACTGCGTGGCGAACACGAGGTCCTGAGCTGCACCTGGCAGAACGAGGGCGTCGAAGCGAACCTGACCCTGGCCGTCGGCCACGTCGCGGACTTCGGGCCCGGTATGTCGGAGGACATGGTCGAGCGCCGCGGCGGCACGTGCACGGACCGGCTCGGTGGACGGCTCTGCCAGAGCGCCGGACTGTCCGGTGGCGGCGGCACGCTCACGACGACCCGGTTCGAGCGGGACGACATCGTCATCGCGATCAACCAGACCGACTTCCCGACAGACGGCCTGCTCGACGCCGTCGTCGGGGAGATCTGGGGGGACTGACGGCCGGGAGGCGCGTGGCGGACCCGCGCCGCGCCTCCCGTCCGCCGGTGGAGACCCCGACGGATCGTGAGCAGAAATGGTCGCCTCGCGCACCGTGACGCGACCGTTCCTGCTCACGAAGCGAAGCGCGCAGCGCGGCGCACCGAAGCGCGCCCCGCATCACCCCACCCGAGCCGCCACGATGTCGCGCGCCAGCGTCCGGACCGCGCGGCTCGGCTCCGGCGACGTCCGGACCGCAAGGCCGATGCGGAGCGGCTCGACCGGATCCCGCAGCTCGAGCACCGCCCCGTCGTACCGCACCCCCGAGTCCGGGACGACCCCGACGCCGAGCCCGGCCGAGGCGAACCGGATCACGGCGGGCATGTCGTTCATCTCCGCGACGATGCGCCGACGGATGCCGAGCCGCTCGAGTGCTCCGTCGAGGATGATCCGGTTGCCGAACCCGTGCGCCGTGTCGACGAACGGCTCGTCGGCGAGTTCGGCGAGCGACACCGACGACCGGCCGGCGAGCGGGTGGTCCGACGCGGTGAACACCCGGAACGGCATCTCCCGCAGCGGCTCCACGACGACGCCGGCTGGCACGGTGGGCAGGCCCGTGTAGGCGATGTCGAGCCGCCCGGCGACCAGGTCCTGCACGAGGCCGGTCGTCCCCGACGGTGAGGTCATCAGCTCCACGGCGACGAGCGGGTGCTGCCGTCGGAACCGCTGCAGCACGCCCGTCAGGTCGACGATGTCCATGCTCGTGAAGATGCCGAGCCGCACCCGGCCGCGCAGGTCGGCGTCGTCGGCGGTGGCCAGGTCGCGCATCCGGTCGAGCGCATCGAGCACCGCGCGGGCGTGGGGGAGCAGGTCCTCGCCCGCGGGCGTCAGGACGAGCCGTCGGCTGGTGCGGTCGAAGAGCCGCACCCCGAAGCTCCGCTCGAGCGAGGCGATGCCCGCGGACACCGTGGACTGCGCGGCCCAGAGCCGTTCCGCCGCCCGGGTGACGCTGCCCTCGGCCGCGACGGTGACGAACTGTTCGAGCAGCCGGGTCTCCATCGTCCGAGTATCGAGCAGATCGATGGTGCACATCAAGCGCATCCGTTGGACTCGATGCTCTCTGAGCACGATCATCGGAGCATGTCAACCGTGACCGACACCCCGACGAGCACCGTCCCCGCCACCACCGCCGCTCCCGCATCCGCGAGCGACCGTGTCGTCGCCCCGCGCGGGCGCCGCGTCCACACCCGTCGGCGCCACGGTTTCGGGTTCTGGGCCGTCGCCTTCGCGTTCCTCGCGGTGATGGCCTTCGCGACCGTCCCCGCACCCCTCTACGTCATCTACCAGGCCCGCGACGGCTTCCCGACGTTCACCACGACGGTGATCTTCGCGGCGTACGGGGTGGGGGTCGTCGGGTCGCTGTACCTGGCGGGACACCTCAGCGACGTGCACGGACGCCGTCCGCTCATCCTGGTGTCGATCGCCCTCGAGCTCGTCGCAGCCGTGCTGTTCCTGCTCTGGAACGACGTCAGCGGCCTCATCGTCGCCCGGCTCGTGACCGGCCTCGGCGTCGCGACGCTGACGGCGACCGCGACGGCGCACCTCGGTGAGCTCCGGGTCCGTGCGACCGGGTCGAGCGACTCCGCGAAGGGCGCGAGCGTCGCCGCCGGAGCCGTGAACCTCGGTGGGCTGTCACTCGGCGCCCTGGTCGGTGGAGCGCTCGCCGAGTTCGTCGGGCAGCCCCTCATGGTCCCCTACGTGGTGTTCGTCATCGCGCTGGCGGTCGCGTTCGTGCTCGTGCTGGCCGCACCGGAGACGGTCGACCGCGCCGAGCAGCGCGTGGCCTACCGCCCGCAGCGCATGCAGGCTCCCGAGGGGCAGGGTGCTGCGTTCTGGGCCGCCGGTGCAGCCGCGTTCGCCGCGCTCGCCGTGCAGGGCCTCTTCACCTCGGTCGCGCCGAGCTTCCTCGGCACCACGTTCCACGTCACCGACCGCCTGGCCGCCGGAGCCACGACCTTCGGGGTCTTCGCCGCGAGCGCGCTGTCGCAGATCGTCTTCGCCCGACTGTCGCAGCGTGCGCAGATCCGGCTCGGCATGCTGCTCCTGGTCGTCGGACTGGTCGTCCTCGCCGTCGCCGCGGTCCTGCTGCAGGTCGCCGGGTTCATCGGCGGCGGGGTCGTCGCGGGAGCCGGCGTCGGCCTGCTGTTCCGCGCCGCGATCGGCAGCGCCGCAGCACTGGTCGGCCCGGAGCGTCGGGGCGGCGTGCTCGCCGCGACGTTCCTCATCGCCTACGCCGGGCTCACCGTGCCGGTCGTGGCCGTCGGGGCGGCGCTGCTGGTGATCCCGACGCTCCCCGTCCTCATCGGGTACGTGGTGCTCGTCGCCGTCCTGGCCGTCGTCGCCGGTACCCGGCTGGCCGCGCGCGCCTGACGCGTGGCGGGCCTCCCGTCCGCCCGTCGCATCCCGGAACCGGGTTCCGGACACCGACCCACGCGATCGCGCGGTGCCGTGTCCGGAACCCGGTTCCGTCGTGCGGTCGCACTCCCGGCATACTGGGCGCGTGCCCCGGAACAGCAACCGTCCCGTGATCACCGGCGTCGCGGCCGTGGTGGCCGTCGGTCTCCTCGCTGGCGGGTTGTTCCTGACGGCGCGGCAGGGCGCGGACGACCCGACCATCGGTGCCGGCGCGGCCTCACGGATGCCCAGCGACGCGCCGATCGCCTCCGGCGACGGCACCGTCACGATCACCCGCACCGGGCCGGACCTGCCCGGCGGCGCCGCCCTCGCACGGTGCGACTCCACGACCCAGGCGGCCGTCGCCCAGTACGACACCGAGGCGCTGGGCCGCGTCACCCTGCAGTGCGGCACCGCTGCCCAGGGCTACGAGCACATCCGGGTGCGGCACACCGCCGACTGGCGGGACGTCGTCACCGGGCACGGCTCCCGCGACTGGGACGACGCCATGCTCACCGCGGTGCAGACGGCGCTCGAGGACCCGCGCCCCGGGTTCCCGCTCGACGCCGGTGACGGCAAGGTCTGCTACGCCGCACCCGTCCGGTTCGACGACGGTTCACGCCCCGACGACGAGCCCTGGGTCAAGGTGATCGTCTCGGCCACCACCGACCGGGTGATCACGGCGTACCCCACGCGCACCGACGACTGCTGACCCGCCACCCGCGGACACCCGTTCTGCGACAGACCACGCGTCGATCACCTGGTGGATCGTCGCGAAGCCGGGGCGACCCCGGCTGACGCACACGTCCCTACGCGTGCACCTCGTACTCGTGCCGCCGGTGCGACACCGGCTCCAACTGGAACGTCGAGTGCTCCACCGGCACGTCGAAGTGCTCCGCCACGCACCGCTGCAGCTCGTCGAGGATCGCCGGGGCGTGCGCCGTCGAGAAGCAGTGGTCGTCGACGACCACGTGCGCGGTCAGGTTCGGCACCCCGGTCGCCACCAGCGTCGCGTGCAGGTCGTGCACCGCGATGACGTGGTCGAGCTCGAGGATGTGGCCACGGACGTCGTCGAGGTCGAGGCCCGGCGGCGTCGACTCGAGCAGCACGTTCGCCGTCTCGCGCAGCAGCCGGATCGCCCGGGGCAGGATGAGCAGGCCGATCAGGATCGCTGCGACGGAGTCCGCGCGCTCCCACCCGGTCAGCATCAGCACGATCGCGGCGATGATGACGGCGACCGAGCCGAGGGTGTCGTTGAGGACCTCGAGCCGGGCGGCGCGCGAGGTGAACCCTTCGCCCGAGGCCCGCAGCAGCACGGCGTAGGCCACCAGGTTGCCGACGAGTCCGACGATGCCGAAGACGAGCAGCGGCCCGGAGTGGATCTCCTCCGGCACGAACAGCCGCTGCACCGCCGAGATGATCACGTAGACCCCGACGGCGAGCAGGATCGCGGCCTGCGCGGTGGCCCCGAGGACCTCGGCCCGCTGGAATCCCCAGGTGCGCTGCGCGGTCGGCGTCCGGCGGGCGAGCCGTGTCGCGACGAGCCCGATGCCGAGTCCGCCGGTGTCGACGACCATGTGCCCGGCGTCGACGAGCAGCGCGAGCGAACCGGTGACCACGGCGCCGACGACCTCGGCGAGCAGGATGCCCGCCGAGATGCAGAACGCGATGAGCAGGGCGCGCTCCGAGGCGTGCCCGACGCCGTGCCCGTGGTCGTGTCCCATGTGCGACATCGTAGGGATCAGCACTGACGACATGCCAGGATCGAACCGTGAGCCGGTCGCCCTACGAGCTGTCCGCACCACCCGAGGTGCTGGCCCGGCTGCACCCCCGGCTCCGCACGTACTTCGGCCCCGTCCCGGCCGGTCACGTCGGCCGCGGCGAGGGCGTCTTCGACGTCGTCGGCACGCCGCGTCGGTGGCTCTGGCCGGTGCTCGCGGTGTTCGCCCGCGATTCCGTCGTGTTCCCGGTCTGGGAGCGGGATGTCCCCTTCACGGTCGAGAACCGCGCGGCTCGCGTCCGTCGTGGATCCGGTGCCGGCCTGGAGGCCCGCCCCGCCGTCCGCGCGCACCGCACCTTCCACTTCCGTTCCGGGGCCCGGACGATGGTGGACGCCATCACCGCCGAACCCGACGGCCTGGTCGACCACCTGGGTCGCCACGGGCGCGTCAGCGCCCGGCTCCGGGCGCAGGTCGACGCGGACGGTCCCGACGCGGGCGCCCTGCGCCTGGCCTCCACGCATGTGACGTTCCGGGTGCTGGGACGTGATCTGCGCCTCCCGGCCGCCCTGAGCCCGCGTGTGACGCTCGTGGAACGATTCGATGACGAAGCGGACGTGCAGCGCGTGTCCCTGGTGCTCGCGGCGCCGGTGCTCGGCACGCTGTACCGGTACGAGGGGGCGTTCCGGTACGAGATCGCGCCGGACACAGAACGGGGATGAGATGAGCGACCAGAAGGGCCGCGTCGTGATCGCGGGAGCGAGCGGCTTCGTGGGGCGGTACCTGCGGGACGCCTTCACGCAAGAGGGGTACCGGGTCGTCACCATCGGCCGGACCGGCGACGCCGTGTGGGGCAACACCATGCGCATCCGGGAACTCGTGGACGGCGCCGCCATGGTCGTGAACATGGCGGGCAAGAGCGTCAACTGCCGCTACGGCCGACGCAACCGCGCCGAGATCATGCGCTCACGCGTGGACACCACGCTCGAGCTCGCCGAGGCCATCCGCACGTCCGAGCGCCCGACGCCGCTGTGGATGAACGCCTCGACCGCGACGATCTACCGGCACGCCGACGACCGCCCGCAGGACGAGACGACGGGGGAGATCGGCGAGGGGTTCTCGGTCTCCGTGGCCCGTGCGTGGGAGGACGCCTTCTTCGGCGCCGACCTGCCCGGCACCCGCCGTGTGGCGCTCCGGATGGCGATCGTGTTCGGCGACGGCAGCGCGCTGCTGCCGCTCCTGCGGCTCGCGCAGGCCGGCCTCGGCGGGCCGCAGTACGACGGCCCGTGGGTGCCGACGCGCTCCCGGCTCCGCGCCGGCACGTACCACCACCACCGGCCCACCCACGGTCGGCAGCGCTTCAGCTGGGTGCACATCGCCGACGTCCTCGGGTCGATCCGGTTCCTCCGCGACCACCCGGAGATCGAGGGGCCGGTGAACGTCTCGAGCCCGAACCCGTCCGACAACCGCACCGTGATGGCGACCATCCGCGACGCCGTCGGACGCCGGTTCGGGGTGCCGACCTGGCGGTGGATGCTCGAACTCGGGTCGTTCGCGATCCGCACCGAGACCGAACTCGTGCTGAAGAGCCGGTGGGTGGTGCCGACCCGGTTGACCCAGGCGGGCTACGAGTTCCGGTACCCGCACCTGCGTGGGGCGCTCGCCGGGATCATCGCGGAGCGTCGCCAGCACCGGGGCTGAGTGCCGGGTCGAGATCGCGCGGACTGCCGCTCGCGATCGGTCCGGGCGGCACGTCGTGCGACCTCGGCGACACGACTGCGGCGGCGGCCGCGGTGGCCGGCCGCGGCCCGCGGTCCCGCGCCGGACGTGACGACCACAGCACGGCGGCCACGACGACGGCGCCGGCGAGCACCTCGACCAGGTCGGGCACCTCGCCGAAGGCCGCCCACGACGCGAGCACCCCGACCACGGGCACGAGCATCGAGAACGGCGCGACCGTGCTCGAGGGGTAGGTCGCCAGCAGTCGCGACCAGATGCCGTAGCCCACCAGGGTCGCGACGATCACGATGTAGAGCAGGCCGAGGTCGGCCGGCAGCGCCGCCGCAGTGAACGCGGAGCCGAGCGCGGTCCCGATGCGGTCCGGGCCCTCGACCACGAGCGACAGCACGGCCATCGGCACGGGTGGCACGACCGACCACCACAGGGTCAGGTGCAGCGGGTTCGCGGCCCCCGCCCGTCGGGTCGCGACGTTGCCGATCGCCCACCCGAGCGCACCGCACAGCGCGAGCACGACGGGCAGCAGCGCGGCGGTCTGCGACCGGTGCAGGGCGATCGCGCCCAGGGCGGCCACGGCGACGGTGACCCCGACGACCTGCCGGCCGGTCAGCCGCTCGCGCAGGAACACCCCGGCCAGCACCACCGTGAACGGCGCGGAGGCCTGCAGCACGAGCGAGGCCAATCCCGACGGCATCCCGGACGCAATGCTGAGGTACAGGAACGAGAACTGCAGCACACCGAGCCCGAGGCCGACGAGCAGCAGTCGCCCGAACGGGATCCGCGGTCGCGGCACGAACAGCAGCGTCGGGACCGCCAGGATCGTGAACCGCAGCGCTGCGAGCAGGAACGGGGGGAAGTGCTCGAGCGCGAGCGCCGTCGCGGGGAAGTTCAGTCCCCAGACCACGGCGACGACGACGGCGAGGAGGCGGTCTCGAGTGGTCATGCTCCCCATCGTCCTGGGCTCGACGTTGTAGGTCCATCGAAACCTTCACGATCCACGATGTAGGGTCCCTGCATGGTCGACTTCGACGTGCAGCTGCTGGCGGTCCTGCGGGAGCTCGCCGAGCGCGGCAGCGTCACGGCGGTCGCCGAGGCCACCCACCGCACGCCGAGCGCCGTCTCCCAGCAGCTGCAGACGCTGCAGCGGCAGGTCGGCGTCCCGCTGGTCGAACGCGTCGGGCGCGGCGTCCGGTTGACCCCGCACGGCGACGTGCTCGCGGGGCTGGCGTCCGGGGTCGCGACCGCGATCGCGCGGGTGGACGCCGCCTGGCAGGAACACCTCGGCGGCACGACCGGACCGGTGTCCCTGGCGATCTTCCCGTCCGCGGCGGAACTGCTGCTGCCCGGCGTGCTCACCCGGATGCAGGCGCACCCGGGCATCGCGCTGACCCTGGTCGACGTGGACGTCGGCGAAGGGGAGTTCGCACCGCTCGCGGCCGACCACGACGTGGTCGTCGGGCACCGGTCGGACGGCGTCCGCCCGGCGGACCAGGGATCGGTCGACACCGTGCCGCTGCTCCGCGAACCCCTCGACGTCGCCCTGCCGCCCGGGCACGCCCTGGCAGGCCGCGCACGCGTGGGCATCGACGAGGTCGTCGGGGAACGGTGGATCGGCGTGCCGGAGGGGTACCCGATCGACCGGGTGCTGCACGCGATGGCCGCGGCGACGGACACCCCGCCGAGCGTCGCGTTCCGCACGATCCACCTGCCGGTGATCGAGAACCTGGTTGCGGCCGGTCACGGCATCGCACTCGTCCCGCGGTACACGTCGGGGACACGGGCCGCCGGGCGCTTCCACCTGGCGGAGCTCGCCGACGTCCGTGCCGGACGCCGCATCGAGGCACTGGTCCGCCCCGACCGTGCCGTCCGTCCCGTGGTGCGCACCGTCCTGGAGGCGCTGGTCGCCGTGGCCCTGGACGTCACCACCTGAGACGGTGGCGCCCACTGCCGGGCGCACGCCGTGCCTCCAGGCCGCGCGTCAGCGCACCTGGAACGTCAGCGCACCTGGAACGTCAGCGCACCTGGAACGTCAGCGCCCCTGGAACGTCAGCGCACCTGGAACGGCGTGCCGAGCGGCAGGAGCTCCGCGAGGGCCGTGATGTCGTCGTTGTGCATGCGGATGCAGCCGTGCGAGGCGGCGGTGCCGATGCTCGACGTGTCGTCCGTGCCGTGCAGGCCGATCTGCCCGGGGCCACCGCCGAACGAGTTGAGCACGTCCGAGAACGCGGTCGTGCCGTACGCGTAGGGGCCGTAGCCCTCGTTGGTCGGCGCGAGCAGTTCGGTCAGGGCGTACCGGCCCGTCGGCGTCGGGGTGCCGCCGGTGCCGGTGGCGACGGGGTACCTGTCGACGACCTTGCCGGCCTTGTACAGGTCGAGGGTCTTCGTCGAGCGGGTGACGACGACCGCGTACGGGTCCTCGGACAGGGTGACGGCACTGGTCGGCACCCAGCCCGTGCTGCCGTTCGGGCGCTGTGCGAGCTGTACCTCGGCCCAACCGTCCTGCTGGTCGACGACCCGGAAGACGAGCGGGGCACCGGACGCCTGCGGGTTCACGAGGGTCTGCGTCGCCGTGCCGCCCGCGCTCGCGCTGACCGGGACGGACGCGCCGGTGACGGCGGCGACCGTGGTGCTGGCCGGAGCGTCGACCGCGTCGACGGGCGCTGCCGACCGGGTCGGCTCCGGCGTCGTCGTCGGGGCCGGCGTCGGTACCGCGACGGACCGGGTCGGTGTCGGTGCGGGCGCGGCTGACAGGGGACCGAGCGCGACGAACGCGACGGCCCCCGCACAGACGACGGCCACGGCGGCGGCGATCACAGTCGCACGCCGCCGTGGCTCGGTCGGGAGGATCGGCAAGATCAGCCCGTGAAGTTCGCCGTTCCGGGCACCGGGACGGCGACCGGTGCCGTGCCCGGGTCACCGGCAGCGGCCGGGTCGGCGATGAAGGAGCCGTCGGCCGAAGCGGTCTGGCTCGACGACCGGCCTTCGAGCGTGGCGGTGTACGCGCCGGCGCTCACGGCACCCTCGGGCAGGACCACCACGACGACGACGTCGCCCTCATCGTCCGCCACCGAAGCGTTGGTGCGGATCGAGTAGGTCTCGCCGCCCTGCGTGACGGTCGCGTCGACGGACTCGTTCGGGGCGAAGCCCGCACCGATCACCTGGAATCCGGTGAGGGTCTGCGAAACGCGCACGGATGTGGGCGCGTCGGCGGTCGCGGTGGGCTGCGGCGTGAAGTACGTCGTGGTGTCGTCGATGCGCAGCGCGGAGATCGAACCGCTGGCGTCGGCGGCGAGGGCCTGGCCGTTCGCCTCGAGCGGGGCGGCGAGGCTCTGCAGCTCGCTGCTGGGCAGCGCGCTCGGTGCCGGGGTGCCGTCGACGGTCGGGGCCGGGGTGGGCCCGTCGGTCGGAGCGGGCGTCTCGGTCGGCTCGGTCGTCGGCGGCGCCGTGGTGTCGGCGGCGACGTCGATGCCGACGTAGACGACGTACCCGACGACCTGCGCGTCGGCGGCCTCGAGGTCGGCGGTGAGCTCCGTCGTCGACTCGACCTCGCCGGTCGCGGGGTCGATCCAGTTGCTGGTGCCGTCGACGACGCCGACGCCGTCACCGGTCTCAGGTGCGTCCGTGGCGAAGACCACGGTCTGCGCGCTGGTGTCGCCGCCCTCCTGGACCGCGAGACCGAAGCTCGTCGCCCCGGTGGTCGTCATGCTGATGCCGGCTGCGAGGGCGGGGACGCTGCTCGCGGGCACGGGGGTGTTGAGGCCGCGGACCAGGCCGACGGCCTCGCCCTCGGAGACGGACAACCCGTCCTCGTCGAGCGTGGCGTGGTCGGTGATCGAACCGCCGCCGTCCAGGTCGGTCACGGACGCCCAGTACCACTGGTCGGTCAGCGGGAACGTGCCGGTCGGCGCGGCGGTGAAGTCGTCGGCCGAATCGGTCCAGGTGACGATGGCCGAAGCAGCGGTGTTCGTCACGAGGGCGGTCGAGACCGTCGGGACGAGGGCGGCGGAGACGCCGAGCACGGTGGCGCCGACGGCGGCCGCGGTGATGCGAGAACGAAGCACGGTGTGGAGATCCATCCGGTCGGTGGACAGGGTGCATCCACTGCGACGCCCCCCGTGCTGAGATGTACTCAGCACCACGAACCTATCGAACTGCTCAGGAATCCGCACCCCCCCAGGGACGCGGACCCGATGACGGACCGACGACTTCCGGCCGCCGGTCCGTCGTGCCCGTCGTGCTCAGACGTCGAGGTGGTCGACCAGCTCGTCCGCCAGGCCGGTGTACGTCGCGGGCGTCAGGTTGGTCAGCCGGGCCTTCGCGCCGTCGGAGATGTCCAGACGGTTCACGAACACGATGAGGTCCTGCTGGCTCACCCGCTTGCCCCGCGTGAGCTCCTTGAGCATCGCGTAGGGGTCCTCGATGTTCGACTGCCCGGCGGTGACCTCGGCGCGGATGACCGTCTGGATCGCCTCGGCGAGGACCTCCCAGTTGTGGTCGAGGTCGTCGGCGAGCTTGGCCTCGTTCACGGCGATCTCGCCCAGCCCGCGGCGCAGGTTGTCGAGCGCGAGCAGCGAGTGCCCGAACGCGACGCCGATGTTCCGCTGCGTGGTGGAGTCGGTCAGGTCGCGCTGCAGGCGGCTCGTCACGAGGGTCTCGGACAGCGTCGAGAAGAGCGCCGACGAGATCTCGAGGTTCGCCTCGGCGTTCTCGAACTTGATCGGGTTGATCTTGTGCGGCATCGTCGACGACCCGGTGGCACCCGCGACGGGGATCTGCGTGAAGTACCCCATCGAGATGTAGGTCCACACGTCGGTGGCCAGGTTGTGCAGGATCCGGTTGGCGTGACGCACCCGGTCGTAGAGCTCGGCCTGCCAGTCGTGCGACTCGATCTGCGTGGTGAGCGGGTTCCACGTCAGGCCGAGGCCCTCGACGAACTCGCGGGACAGCGCGGGCCAGTCGGCCTCGGGGTCCGCGGCGAGGTGTGCCGAGAACGTGCCGGTCGCGCCGGAGAACTTGCCGAGGTACTCGCCGCCCTCGATCTGGGCGAGCACGCGCTCGAGCCGGTACACGACGACCGCGAGCTCCTTGCCGAGCGTCGTCGGGGTGGCCGGCTGCCCGTGGGTGTGCGAGAGCATCGGCACGCTCTTCCGCTCGACGGCGAGCGTCCGGAGCTTCTCGAGCACGGCACGGAAGCCGGGGAGCCAGACCTGGTCGACGGTGTCCCGCACGGTGAGGGCGTAGGACAGGTTGTTGACGTCTTCGCTGGTGGCGGCGAAGTGGGTGAGCTCGGCGATCGCGTCGAGGCCGAGCTCGGACAGGCGGCGGCGCACGAAGTACTCGACGGCCTTGACGTCGTGACGGGTCGTCGCCTCGATCTCGGCGAGCTCCGCGATCTGGTCCTGGCCGAAGGTCGAGGCGATCGCGCGCAGTGCTGCCTTGTCGTCGACGCTGAGCGGCGAGGTGGTGAACATGGCGTGGTCGGTCAGGAAGATGAGCCACTCCACCTCGACCACGATGCGCGCGCGGTTGAGGCCGGCCTCGGAGAGGTGCTCGCCCACCGTGTGCACGATCGGGTAGTAGCGCCCGTCGAGCGGGCTGATCGGCTGCGGGGGAAGGGGGGTCATGGGGCTCCCTGACGGACTGCCGGCTCGAGCTGGTGGAAGAGCGCCCGGCAGGCCCGTTCGACGGTCGAGAGCACTCGGTCGAACTCGTGCCGGTCCGCGTAGTACGGGTCCGGCACGTCGGCCTGCTGGGGCCAGGCGGCGTCGTACCGCAACAGGAGCGTCACCTTGGCGGAGTCGTCCATGGTCGGGGCCCACGAACGCAGGATGCGCTCGTGGGAGCGGTCGAGTGCGACCACCAGGTCGAGGTCCGGGAACCGGTCCGGGTCGAACTGACGGGCGCGATGCCTGCTGCCATCGTATCCGCGCGCCGCCAGGGCTGCGATCGTGCGTTCGTCGGCGGGTTCGCCGACGTGCCAGTCGCCCGTGCCGGCCGACTCCACCTGGAACCGGTCGGCCAGACCGGCGTCCGCGGCGATCTGCGCGAACACGACACCGGCCATGGGGGAGCGGCAGATGTTGCCGCTGCAGACGAACGAGACGCGGAACGGGGCGTCGACGTCCTGGGTCATGAGCACATCATGACGCAGGGCGCCGGTCCTCCGCGAGGTCCGCCGGGGTCACGCCCGCTGGCGGTTGAGCACCGGGCGGGCGAAGAGCCCGATCAGCCAGGCGAAGACCGCGAGCACGAAGGCGCCGACGATGCCCCAGCCGAAGGAGTCGACCTCGAGCCCGAAGCCGAACGCCTCGGAGATGCCCGCGACGATGAGCAGCAGGACGGCGTTCACGACGAACGAGATGAGCCCGAGCGTGAGGATGTAGATCGGGAACGCCACGATCCGGATGAGCGTGCCGATCACCGCGTTCACGAGCCCGAACACGAACGCCACGAGCAGGAAGGTGAGGACGGTCGCAGTGGTCCCGCCGTCACCGAACGGCGTCACGGAGACGCCGCTGACGATGAGCGTGGTGAGCCAGAGCGCGAGGGCGTTGACGACGAGGCGGACGAGGAATCGCATGCGCCCATGATGCCCTCGCTTCCCCTCGTGGGTGCCGTGGGCCTGCCGGTAGCCTGGACCCGTGAGCGAGCAGCGTGTGCACATCCGGCCCGAGGTGGCCGTCCTCCCCGCGTACAAGCAGGGGCGACAGGCGTCCGACTCCGCCTTCAAGCTCTCGAGCAACGAGAACCCGTTCCCGCCGCTCCCCGGGGTCGTCGAGGCCGTGCAGGCCCAGACCTCGTACAACCGGTACCCCGACGCCACCGCCCTGGCCCTGCGCGCCGTGCTGGCCAACCGCTTCGGACTGTCCGCCGAGCAGGTGCACGTCGCCCCGGGCAGTGTCGCGATCCTGCACGAGCTCGCCCGCGCGACCTCGGGTCCGGGCGACGAGATCGTCTACGCGTGGCGCTCGTTCGAGGCGTACCCCGGGGTCGTCACGGTCGCCGGCGCCACGAGCGTGCAGGTGCCGAACCGCGCGGACGGCGGGCACGACCTCGACGTCATGGCCGCCGCCGTCACCGAGCGCACCCGCATGGTGCTCGTCTGCTCGCCGAACAACCCGACGGGGCCGACCGTGACCGCTGCGGAGTTCGACGCGTTCATGGCCGCGGTGCCGCAGTCGGTGCTGGTCGTGCTCGACGAGGCATACGCGGAGTTCGTCACCGACGAGGCCGCCGTGCACGGCCACCCGCTGCTCGCCGCGCACCCGAACCTCGTGGTCCTCCGCACCTTCTCGAAGGCGTACGGACTCGCCGGCCTCCGGATCGGCTACGCGCTCGGTCCGGACTACGTGCTCGACGCCGTCCGTGCCTGCGCGATCCCACTGTCCGTGACCGCGCAGGGACAGGCGGCGGCGCTCGCCAGCCTGGAACGCGAGGACGAACTGCTCGAACGCGTGACCGAGATCGCGACCCTGCGCGACCGGATCGTGCTCGAGCTCCGGGCCCAGGGCTGGGACGTCCCCGACGCGCAGGGCAACTTCCTCTGGCTGCCGACGGGCGAGCGGACCGTCGCCGCGGCGGCGGCGTTCGAGGACGCCGGCATCATCGTCCGGGCCTTCCCGCCAGAGGGCATCCGCATCTCGATCGGCGAGCACGAAGCTGTGGAAACGCTCCTCCAAACAGCCCGCTCACTTGTGGGGGACCTCCAGGTGGCCGACTAGTGCCTGGCGCTACGCTGACCGGCATGTCATTCCGCGCCGCGGCTCCCGCGACGACCACCGTCCGGCTCCTCGACCCCCAGGGTCGGTTCGTGGAGACCGACGAGAACGCCGAGTTCGCCGCCGCCGCGCGGGCGATCCCGGACGAGACCCTGCTGGCGATGCACCGCCGCATGGTGCTCACCCGTCGGTTCGACCACGCCGGCCACAACCTCCAGCGCACCGGCCAGCTCGGCCTGTGGGTGCCCAGCCACGGGCAAGAGGCGGCACAGACCGGCTCGGCCTTCGCCCTGCGCGCCCAGGACCACGTGTTCCCGTCCTACCGTGAGCACGCCGTCACCATGCACCGCGGCGTCGAGCCGATGGAGATCATCGCGATGTACCGCGGGCAGACCCACGGCGGGTGGGACCCGGACCAGCGCGGCAACACGCACATCTCCACCCTGGTGATCGGCTCGCAGACCCTGCACGCCACCGGGTACGCGCTCGGCCAGAAGCTCGACGGCGACGTCGGCACGGGCGACCCGGACCGCGACGCCTGCTCCATCGTCTACTTCGGCGACGGTGCGACGAGCCAGGGCGACGTGAACGAGGCGTACGTGTTCTCGGCGTCCACCGGGGCACCGGTCGTCTTCTTCCTGCAGAACAACCACTGGGCGATCTCGGTGCCGGTGTCGGTGCAGTCCCCCACGCCGCTCGTCGACCGCCCGCGCGGCTTCGGGATCCCGAGCGTCCTGATCGACGGCAACGACATCCTCGCGTCCTACACCGCCTCCGTCGTCGCGACCGAGCACGCGCGCAGCGGCCAGGGGCCGGCCTTCATCGAGGCCGACACCTACCGCATCGGTGCGCACACCAGCTCCGACGACCCGAGCCGGTACCGTGCCGACGGCGAGCTCGAGGAGTGGGTCCTGCGCGACCCGATCGTCCGATCCGAGGCGTACCTGCGCTCGAAGGGCGCCACGGACGAGCAGTTCGCCGCGTTCGACGAAGAGGGCGAGGACATCGCCGCCGACGTCCGTCGCCGCACGGTCGCCCTGACCGCACCGTCCGTCGACGTGATGTTCGACAACGTGTACCGCGAACCGCACCCGCGGATCGCCGAGCAGAAGGCCTGGCTCACCCAGTACGAGGCCGGCTTCGAAGGGGGCGCCCACGCATGAGCACCACCGAGCAGCTCTTCGACTACACCCTGCGCTCCCACCCGGGTGCCGGCGAGGTCCCGAGCGACCCCACCCCGACCCTGCCGATGGCCAAGGCCCTCAACGCCGGACTCGCCGCGGCCATGGAAGCGGACGACAAGGTCCTGCTGATGGGCGAGGACATCGGCCAGCTGGGCGGCGTGTTCCGCATCACCGAGGGCCTGCAGGACCGCTTCGGCGCCGAGCGCGTGCGGGACACCCCGCTCGCCGAGGCCGGCATCATCGGCACCGCGATCGGCCTCGCGCTGCGCGGCTACCGCCCGGTCGTCGAGATCCAGTTCGACGGCTTCGTGTGGCCCGGCTTCGACCAGATCACCTCGCAGCTCGCCAAGATGGCGAACCGGCTGCCGGCGCACATGTCGCTGCCCGTCGTGATCCGCATCCCCTACGGTGGCCACATCGGCGCCGTGGAGCACCACCAGGAATCCCCCGAGGCGTACTTCGCGCACACCCCGGGCCTGCGGGTCGTCAGCCCGAGCACCCCGAACGACGCCTACTGGATGATCCAGGAAGCCATCGCGTCGAAGGACCCGGTGATCTTCCTCGAGCCGAAGTCCCGCTACTGGCCCAAGGGCCAGGTGGACCTCGTCGACGGCCACGTCCCGATGCACACGACCCGCGTCGCCCGCACCGGCACCGAGGTCACCCTGGTCGGGCACGGCGCGATGGTCGCCACCCTGATGCAGGCCGCCGAGCTCGCCGAGTCCGAGGGCACGAGCTGCGAGGTCATCGACCTCCGCTCGATCTCGCCCATCGACTGGGAGCCGATCCTCACCTCGGTCCGCAAGACCGGTCGCCTGGTCATCGCGCAGGAGGCCTCCGGCTTCGTCAGCGTCGGCAGCGAGATCGCCGCCACGGTCGCCGAGAAGGCGTTCTACACGATGCAGGCGCCGCCGCTGCGGGTGTCCGGGTTCGACGTGCCGTTCCCGGTCTCGAAGTTGGAGCACCTGCACCTGCCGGACGCCGACCGCATCCTCGAGGCCGTCGACCGCGCCCTCGCCTACTGACCCGTCCGACCGAGGACCCGTCCGACCGAGCTCGACCAGATCCACGAAGGAGCCGTAGTGGCCGCCGCCGAATTCCCCCTGCCCGACGTGGGTGAAGGTCTCACCGAGGCCGAGATCGTGCAGTGGCGCGTCGCGATCGGGGACGAGATCGCTGTCGACCAGGTGCTCGTCGAGATCGAGACCGCGAAGTCGCTCGTCGAGCTGCCCTCGCCGTTCGCCGGCACCGTCACGGGTCTGCTCGTGTCCGAGGGTGACACGGTCGAGGTCGGCAAGCCGATCATCCGCGTCGACTCGGACGCCTCGGTCGCGTCCGGTGCGGCTCTTACGCCGCCTGCGGGACAGCCTGTCGAGCAGCCTGGAGGCGCGGCGCCCGTCGCCGAGACCGCACCCGTCTCGCCGGTGGTCGCGGCCACCCCGCCAGCACCCGCAGCGCCGTCGGCGCCGGTCGCGCAGACCCCGCCCGCTCCGGCGCGCGCTGCTGCCCCCGCTCCGGTCGCGCCTGCCCCGGCTGCGGCGCCGGTCCAGCCGGTCGCCGTCGACGCCTCCGTCCAGGGCACCGACGAGTCCTCCGGCGCCGTCCTCGTCGGCTACGGCTCGGCGACCTCGTCGCCCTCCCGTCGCAAGCCGGGCGCCCGCCGGGCCGCAGCGCTCGCGGCCGAGGCGAGTCGCGCCTCCAGTGTGGACACCGCCGCGGCGGCCGAAGCATCCGTCGACCCGGGTGAGGAAAGCACCGCCGAGGCGATCTCCGCGCTCGGCTCGGGGTCCGGTCGCAAGCAGAGCGCCGCGACCAACGTGCTGGCGAAGCCGCCGATCCGGAAGCTCGCGAAGGACCTCGGCGTCGAACTGACCGAGATCGTCGCGACCGGTCTGGCCGGCGAGGTCACCCGCGACGACGTCATCCGGCACGCGAAGCAGGCCAGCGTCTTCCGGAACATCGAGACGCCCGAGTGGGGCGAGGTCCGCAGCGAGACGATCCCGGTCAAGGGCGTCCGCAAGGCCATCGCGACGGCGATGACGACGTCCGCGTTCACGGCACCCCACGTGTCGCTGTTCGTCGACGTCGACGCGACCCACACGATGGAGTTCGTCAAGCGGCTCAAGGCCTCGCCGACGTTCGCCGGCGTCAAGGTCTCACCGCTGCTGATCGTCGCGAAGGCCGTCATCTGGGCCGTCCGCCGCAACCGCTCGGTGAACTCGACCTGGACCGACCGCGAGATCATCGTCCACCACTTCGTGAACCTCGGCATCGCCGCGGCGACCCCGCGCGGGCTCATCGTGCCGAACATCAAGGACGCGCAGGACATGTCGCTGCTCGAGCTGGCGCAGGCCCTCGAGGAGCTCACCCTGACCGCCCGCGACGGCAAGACCACGCCGAAGCAGATGGCGAACGGCACGGTGTCGATCACGAACATCGGTGTGTTCGGCATGGACACCGGGACCCCGATCCTCAACCCGGGCGAGGTCGCGATCGTCGCCATGGGCACGATCAAGCCGAAGCCGTGGGTCGTCGACGGCGAGGTCCGGTCGCGCATGGTGACCACCATCGGTGCCTCGTTCGACCACCGGGTCGTCGACGGTGACGTGGCGTCCCGCTTCGTGCACGACGTCGCCTCGGTGCTCGAGGAGCCCGCGCTCCTGCTCGACTGAGCGCCGGTCAGGGGCTGTCTCGGCGGTCGTTCTGCTTCGTGAGCGGAAATGGTCGAGTTGCTCCGAGCGACTCGACCATTCCTGCTCACCATCTGCGGGCTTCCGCAAACGTCGCGTGGTGTTCACACGGATGTCGGGGGTCGGCGGCATGATCGGTGCATGGTCCACCAGCTCCTGACCCCCTCGCAGGAGATCCGAACGGATCGCCTCCTGCTCGCCCCGCTGACCCCGGCCGACATCGACGACGTGCATGCGCTCTTCGCGGACGCCCGCACGTGGCAGCACCTGCCCACGGGTCGGCACGTGGCGCGGAGCTCGAGCGTGGACATGGTGCAGCGCAAGATCGGCGGTCGTGCGCGCCACGGCCTCGGGTCCTGGGCGGTCCGCAGCGCCTCCGACCACGCCTTCGTCGGTGTCGGTGGGGTCGACATGACCGCCGGTGGGGTCTGGAACCTCGGCTACCGCCTGGCGCCCGCGGCATGGGGGCAGGGCTTCGCGTCCGAGATCGCCCTGGCTGCCGTCCGTGCCGCCGCCGACACTGCTCCTGACGTCCCGGTGACCGGCCGGGTGCTCACGAACAACCCTGCTTCTGCAGCCGTGCTGCGTCGTGCCAGGCTGTCACTGGTGTGGCAGGGGGCTCCGGCCGCGCAGAACCGTGCGGCCGCCGGCGTCGACGGGCAGGTCTGGACCGATCGGCTGCTCTCCGACGAGCAGTTCGCCTGGCTCGTCGCCAACGCCTGAGCACCGTCTCCGCCCTTCGTCACCGCGCACGTTGGTCTTCCCGGCCTGACTCGCTACTGTGATGGGAACTGGTCATGTCCGCGCATGACCACCGCCCAGGACCAGCAACGGAGCACGAGGGACGCATGACGAGCCGCATCACCGAGGGTGCCGAACCGAAGCACCAGCAGTTGCGGCGCATCCTGCTCGACCTCGTCACCACGCGCCTGGCTCCCGGTGTCGCGATCCCGTCCGAACGTCAGCTCATCGCCGAGTACGGCGTCTCGCGGATCACCGTGCGTGAAGCCCTCGGGCAGCTGGTCAACGAGGGCTACCTGGAGCGCGTCCGCGGCAAGGGCACCTTCGTGGCACACCGGCCCGTGCAGTCGACGCTGCACCTCGCCTCGTTCACCGAGGAGATGCGGGCGATGGGACACGAGCCGACCACCGTGGTGCTCGTGCGCGAGGAACGCGTGCCGCCGGCCGACACCGCCGCGGCCCTGCGCATCGAGCCGGACGTGCCGGCCTTCCACGTGAAGCGCCTGCGGATGGCCGACGGTGCCCCGGTGTCGATCGACGACGCCTGGCTCGTGGCCGATGCGTTCCCGGGCCTGCTCGACCACGACCTGTCCGGGTCGGTGTACTCGATCATCGCCACGGAGTACGGCACCCCGATCGACCGCGCGCAGCAGACCGTCGCGGCGAACCCGGCGGCCGACGACGTCGCGACGTTGCTCGGGACGAAGACCGGCGCGCCGGTGCTCGAGTTCGACCGGGTGTCGTACGCCGGGGAACGACCCGTGGAGCACACCCGCAGCTGGTACCGCTCGGACCGCTACCGCGTGCAGATGGAGGTCACCGCGACCCCCGCGGTCGCGTAGCCGCCGAGCAACGCGAAAGCGACCGTGTCCTGCGGTTGTTCTGCAGCACGCGGTCGCTCTCGAAGGGGGAAGTGGCCTCAGACCTCGAAGAGGATGTCGCCGTCGAGCACCGTGGTGCCGACCGTCCCCTGGTCGACGCTGTCCGGCGTCGAGCCGAGCACGACGACCGGGCAGATCGGCGAGTACCCGGCGGCCGAGATCACCGAGGGGGTGAACCGGACGACGGGGTCACCGGCGGTGACGGTGTCGCCCTCGGTCGCGAGGAGCTCGAAGCCTTCGCCCGACAGCTTCACGGTGTCGATGCCGACGTGCACCAGGACGTCGGTGCCGGCGGCGCCCTGCAGGGCGAACGCGTGGGGGTGCAGCTTGACGATGGTGCCGTCGACCGGGGCCACCGCGGTGACCGCGCCATCGACGCCCGTCGGGTCGACCGCGACGCCGGCACCGACGAGCTGCCCGGCGAACACCGGGTCGGGCACGTCGGCGAGGGCGACGACCGGGCCGCCGAACGGCGTGCGGACGACGGTCACAGTTCGTCCTGGATGTCCTGGGCGAGGTTGTCGGCGACCGTGCCGACGATGACCTGCCAGCCGGTGCCGCCGCCGATCACGGCCTGGGCTCCGGCTGCCTGCAGGGCGGCCTTGTCGACCAGGTCCCCGTCCTCGACCTCGACGCGGAGGCGCGTGATGCAGCCCTCGACCTCTTCGATGTTCTCGGCACCGCCGAGTGCGGCGATGATGTCGGCTGCCTTGATGTCGGCCATCGTTTCCTCCTCGTTAAGGGTTTGCGTCGCGGGTTGACACCGGACCGCTCGCGGATCAGACTACGGAACTGGTCATGACCGGACAGGACCGGACCTGGCGACACCGCCGAGGTTACCTGCGCTGGCTGCACGACTCAACTCACCCCGACAGCTCCACCCAATGACGAGAGGACCTCCGATGAGCGCCACCACTGCCACGGATGTGCCGGAGAAGAAGAAGCCGAAGAAGCAGTCACGGCTGTTCGCGCAGGCCCAGCGCCTCGGACGGAGCCTGCTCCTGCCGATCGCGGTCATGCCCGCAGCGGGCATCCTGAACCGCATCGGCCAGCCGGACCTCCTCGGCGCGATCCCCGGCTTCGAGACCGGCGCGGGTGTCATCTCGGCCGCCGGCCAGGCGATCTTCACCTGGCTCCCGCTGCTGTTCGCGGTGGGCATCGCGATCGGGTGGGCCAAGAAGTCGGACGGCACCACCGCGCTCGCGGCGGTCGTCGGCTACATGGTCATGTACGAGGTGTTCGCCGTGATGTCGCCGGTCGTCCTGGCGGGGGTCAAGAACGCCAACGGCGAGCAGGCCACGATCAACTACGGCGTGCTCGGCGGCATCGTGATGGGGCTCGTCTCCGCTGTGATGTGGGAGAGGTTCCACCGCACGAAGATGCCCGACTTCCTCGGGTTCTTCTCGGGCCGCCGCCTCGTCCCGATCCTCACCGCTGCTGCTGGTCTCGTCATCGCCGTCGCGATGTCCTTCGTGTACCGCTACTTCGACATCGCGCTGACGGCAGCCGGCACCGCGGTCGCCGACAACGCCGTGATCGGCGGCGGCATCTTCGGGTTCGCGAACCGCATGCTCATCCCGATCGGGCTGCACCAGCTGCTCAACTTCTTCCCGTGGTTCCAGCTCGGCAGTTTCACCAACGCGGCCGGCGACCTCGTGCACGGTGACATCCCGCGCTTCCTCGCGGGCGATCCGACCGCCGGCATCTTCCAGACCGGCTTCTTCCCGATCATGATGTTCGCGCTGCCCGCCGGTGCCCTGGCGATCTGGCGCAACGCCAAGCCGCAGAACCGCAAGCTCGTCGGCGGCATCATGATCTCCGCCGCACTGACCTCGTTCGTCACGGGCATCACCGAGCCGCTCGAGTACTCGTTCATGTTCGTCGCGTTCCCGCTGTACATCATCCACGCGGTGCTCACGGGTACCTCGCTCGCGCTGGTGAACGCCCTCGGGATCCACGACGGGTTCTCGTTCTCGGCCGGCGCGATCGACTACGTGCTGAACTTCGGCAAGGCGGACGGAGCGATCTGGCTCATCCCGATCGGCCTCGGCTACGCGGTCGTCTACTACTTCCTGTTCAGTTTCGTGATCAAGAAGTGGAACCTCCGCACGCCCGGGCGTGAAGAGGACACGATCGCCGAGAACACGATCGACGCGGCCACCAAGCCGTAGACGCGAGCGTCTCCGAACGGGAGGCCCGGTGCCAGCTGGCACCGGGCCTCCCGTCCGTCTCCCGGTCGCGCTGAGAGCCCTCATAGCGGTTTTGACAATCGTTATCAGTAGGCGTTAGCGTCGTGCCATGCACAACCGCCTCCTCGCCCTCCCGCTCGTCGCCGGAGCCGCCGCGCTCGCCCTGACCGGGTGCGCCACCTCGTCCGCCTCGGGGGAGGCCAGCGGTGACGGCACGATCAACGTCGTCGCCTCCACGAACGTCTACGGCTCGATCGTCAAGACCATCGGTGGCGACGCCGTCACCGTGACGAGCATCCTGAGCGACCCGTCGCAGGACCCGCACTCGTTCGAGTCGAGCGCCCGCACGCAGCTCTCCGTGTCGAAGGCCGACCTGCTCATCGAGAACGGTGGCGGCTACGACGACTTCATGACGACGCTCGCGAACGCCTCGGACACCACGGCCGACACGATCAACGTCGTGAAGCTCTCCGGCCTCGACGAGGGCGGGAGTGCCGAGTTCAACGAGCACGTCTTCTACAGCTACCCGACGATGGTGAAGCTGGTCGAGGCGGTCACGAAGGACCTCAGCGCGCTCGACGAGAGCGGCAAGGACGCCTTCGAGAAGAACGCCGCCACGCTCACCACCGAGCTCGAGGACCTCGAGTCCCAGACCGCCGCCGTCAAGAAGCAGGACTCCGGCGACAAGGTCGCGTACACCGAGCCGGTGCCCGGGTACCTGTTCGACGCGATGGGGCTCGAGAACGAGACCCCGCCGGACTTCTCCGAGGCCATCGAGGAAGGCGACGACGTCCCGCCGGCGGCCCTCCGCGACACCCTCGCGCTGTTCACCGGCAAGCGCGTGCAGCTGCTCGCCTACAACAACCAGGCGTCGAGCCCCGAGACCGAACAGGTCCAGAAGGCGGCCGAGCAGAACGACATCCCCGTCGTCGGTGTCACGGAGACGCTCCCCGAGGGGCAGGATTACGTCTCGTGGCAGCAGGCGAACATCGACGCGGTGAAGGCAGCGCTCCAGAAGTGACGACCTCGACCGCACCAGCGGCGACCCCCGGCCCGGCGACCACCACGGTGGACGACCGGGCTGCGGCTCGTCCGGTCCTCGCGCTCCGCGACGCCGGGTTGTCCTACGGTGCCCGGAAGCTCTGGGCAGGCCTCGACCTCGACCTCGCGCCGGGGGAGTTCGTCGCGGTCCTCGGCCCGAACGGAGCCGGCAAGACCTCACTGCTCCGTACCGTCCTCGGGCAGCAGCGGTTGACGAGCGGCACGATGTCGTTCCTCGGGCAGCCGGTGCACCGCGGCCACCGGAAGATCGGCTACATCCCGCAGCAGCGGTTGATGGAGGCGGGCACGCCCCTGCGCGCGCGCGACATGGTCGCCCAGGGCGTGACCGGGCACCGGTGGGGCATCCGACGGGCCTCGAAGGCCGACCGGATGCGGATCGACCGCGTGCTCGACGAGGTCGGAGCCACCGCCTTCGCGGACGCCCCCGTCGCCGAGCTCTCCGGCGGCGAGCAGCAGCGCACCCGCGTCGGCCAGGCCATCGCCGCCGACCCCGCCCTGCTGCTGTGCGACGAACCGCTCATCTCGCTCGACCTGCGGCACCAGCGCGGGATCACCGAGCTCATCGACCGTGAGCGCCGGCAGCGCGAGGCCGCCGTGCTCTTCGTGACCCACGACGTGAACCCGATCCTCGACGTCGTCGACCGGGTGCTCTACATCGCCGGGGGCAGGTTCCGGATCGGTTCGCCGGACGAGGTCTTGCGCGCAGACGTGCTGAGCGACCTGTACGGCACGCCCGTCGACGTCGTCCGCACCATGGGACGCATCGTCATCGTCGGCGCGAACGAGGCCCACGAGCACCACCCGGGCGAGGTCGACCCGCACGCCGACCAGCGGGACGAAGGGCGCATCTGATGGACCTGCTGTCGACCGTCTTCTCGTTCCAGGACTACGGCGAGCTCCTCGTGCTCGTGCAGAACTCGATCTGGGCCGGCGCGGTGCTCGGCATCGTCGGCGGGCTCATCGGCCCGTTCGTCGTCGCCCGGAACATGCCGTTCGCCGTGCACGGCATCTCGGAGCTCTCGTTCGCCGGGGCCAGCGCCTCGCTGCTGCTCGGGGTGAACGTCGTCTCCGGCTCACTCGTCGGGTCGGTGATCGCCGCCCTGCTCATCGGCGTCCTCGGGTCACGTGCCCGGGAACGCAACTCGATCATCGCCGTCCTCATGCCGTTCGGCCTCGGGCTCGGCATCCTCTGCCTGGCGCTCTACAAGGGCCGGGCGGCCAACAAGTTCGGGTTGCTCACGGGGCAGATCGTCTCGGTCGACAACCCGCAGCTGACGTTCCTGATCGTGGTCGCCGCGATCGTCGTGGCCACGCTGCTCGTCATCTGGCGCCCGCTGATGTTCGCCTCGGTCGACCCCGACGTGGCCGCGGCCGCGGGGATCCCGGTGCGGACCCTCGCGATCGTGTTCATGCTCGTGCTCGGACTGGCCACCGCCGTGTCGGTGCAGATCGTCGGTGCGTTGCTCGTGCTGTCCCTGCTCGTCACCCCGGCGGCCGCGGCCCTGCGGCTCAGCTCGCACCCGGTCGTCGTGCCGGTGCTGTCGACGGTGTTCGCGGTGACGTCGGTCGTCGGTGGCATCCTGCTCGCACTGGGCGGCGGCCTGCCGATCAGCCCGTACGTGACGACGATCTCGTTCGCGATCTGGGTGGTCTGCCGGATCATCGGGTCGCGACGCGACGGGCGGGGACGCAACCGCGTCGCCGGCCGGGCCCAGCGTGGCGGGGGCGAGCCGGGCCTCCAGACAGGGACGACGTCGACAGCCGGTCGGAAGGAAGAGGTGTCAGCATGAACGCCGTGCAGAAGACCAAGCGGAACACGTGGCAGCGCGAAGCGGTGCGTGGCGCCCTCGACTCCACCGAGGGGTTCGTCAGCGCGCAGGCGCTGCACCAGCACCTGCGGGACGAGGGCTCGACCATCGGTCTGGCCACGGTCTACCGGGCGCTCGCCGACCTGGCCACCGAGGGCGACGCCGACTCGCTGCAGCAGGACGGCGAATCGCTGTACCGGGCGTGCACGACGGACGCGCACCACCACCACCTGATCTGCCGCAACTGCGGCCGGACCGTCGAGATCGAGGCGGACCCGGTGGAGCAGTGGGCGCAGGACGTCGCCGCCGCCAACGGGTTCACCAACGCCAGCCACGTCGTCGACATCTTCGGCGAGTGCGCCGTCTGCACGGCAGCCCGCGCGACCGCCACCACCGACGAGTAACCTGCCCCGCATGCACGTCATCCTGGTCCCCGGGTTCTGGCTCGACGCGAGCGCGTGGGACGACGTCGCCCCCGTGCTCCGCGAAGCCGGGCACTCGGTGCAGGCGGTGACCCGTGACGGCGACACGCTCGACGAGCAGGTCGCCGCGCTGGTCGCAGTCCTGGACGACGTCGCGTCGGCCGACGAACCCGTCGTCCTCGCCGGTCACTCGGGTGCCGGGCCGATCGCGTACATGGCTGCCGACCAGCGCCCGTCCCTCGTCGCGCACCTGCTCTACGTCGACACGTTCCCGGGGCCCGAGGGCGGGTGCGTGAACGACGAGCTGCCCGTGGTCGACGGGGTCGTGCCGCTGCCGTCGTGGGACATCTGGGAACCCGCCACCGTCCGGGGCATGACGCCCGAGATTCGGCAGGACGTCGAGCACCGGGCGATCCCCGAGCCGGCCTCGGTGCCGTCGGACCGGTTCCACTACGCCGACCCGGCACGGCACACGATCCCCGCGACGATCATCACCTGCGAGATCCCCGCCGCCGAGCTGCTGGCGATGGTGGCGGACCACCAGGCCTGGGCGGCCGAGCTCGTCGCGACCGAGGAACTCTCCATCGTCGGGCTCGAGACCGGCCACTGGCCGATGTTCACGGCGCCGCAGCAGCTCGGCGAGCTGATGGTGCAGGCGCTCGCGCCCAAGCCGACGCAGGCGCCGTAGGCACCGCACACCGGGCGCGCGGCGTCGTCGTCGTCGCCGTCGAGTGCGCAGAAGGCGTCGGGTCCGCCTCCGGCACCCGGTGTCTCCTGCACACTCGAACGCCGGAGGGGCCGACCACGCGGGTGCGTGAGCGGCCCCGTCCGGCCGCCACGCGCCTCCAGGCCTGGCGGCGCGGCTTGCGACACGCCCGGTCCTCGCGTAACGTGGACCCCTGGTTCTCCGCGTCCGCGCGGCGGACCCGTTGTTCCAAGCCCTCCGACCGTCGCGAACGCCGCGGTCGCGCGGTGTCCGGCTCTCCTTCGACAGGGGATGCGGACCTGGGCGGTGTGCACAACCCCCTCGCACGGTCACTCCGGTGGCACTGCGCGTGCGCACCAGGCAAGTGAACTTGGGTGCGGCCGTCCAGTCGCACGGTACTCAGGAGGAAACCATGGCAGCAGTGTGCCAGGTGACCGGCGCCGTTCCCGGCTTCGGTCACAACATCTCGCACTCGCACCGCCGGACGAAGCGTCGCTTCGACCCGAACGTGCAGAAGAAGACGTACTACGTGCCCTCGCTTCGTCGTAACGTCACGCTCACGCTCAGCGCGAAGGGCATCAAGGTGATCGACGCACGTGGCATCGAGTCCGTCGTCAAGGATCTCCTCGCCCGTGGGGAGAAGATCTGATGGCGAAAAAGGGTCAGGACATCCGTCCGATCATCAAGCTCCGCTCGACGGCGGGCACCGGGTTCACCTACGTGACCAAGAAGAACCGTCGGAACAACCCCGACCGACTCGTGCTGAAGAAGTACGACCCGGTGATCCGCAAGCACGTCGACTTCCGTGAGGAGCGCTAAGCATGGCGAAGAAGAGCAAGATCGCGAAGAACAACCAGCGTGCCGTCATCATCGCGCGCTACGCCGAGCGTCGTCTCGAGCTGAAGAAGGCCCTCGTGGACCCGAACGGCACCGACGAGTCGCGTGAGGCCGCCCGCGTGGGCCTGCAGAAGCTGCCCCGCGACGCATCGCCCATCCGCTACCGCAACCGCGACGCCATCGACGGCCGCCCCCGTGGCCACCTCGGTGAGTTCGGCATCAGCCGTGTCCGTTTCCGTGACATGGCCCACCGCGGCGAGCTCCCCGGCATCACGAAGAGCTCCTGGTAAGCACTCGCAGTACACGACGCCCCGTCACCTCTTGGTGGCGGGGCGTTCGCTGTGTACGGGGTACATGCGAGCCGTCATTCGTCACATCTGCCCCTCCAGCACCCCCTCGGAGCCCCGACAACCCCGGAAATCCGGGCGAGTCGGCGGTTTTCACCCCCGGCGGCTGGTAGGTTCAACTCCGGTTCCGCCGGGCCCTCGGCCCACTGGCACCGTGGCACGGGGCACCCGCTCCGGGCGCCGGACGACACGTGCGTCCGACCGATACTGCAAGAAGTCCGAGGAGGACATCCATGGCTGACAAGTCACTGAACCGCACCGAGCTCGTCGCTGCCGTCGCCGCTGAGTCCGGCCAGAGCCAGGCCACCGTCAACGGCGTCGTCGACGCGCTCTTCAGCGTCGTCTCGTCGTCCGTCGCCGACGGCACGAAGGTCACGATCCCCGGTTGGATCGCCTTCGAGAAGACGCACCGCGCCGCCCGCACCGGCCGCAACCCGCAGACGGGTGACGCCATCGAGATCGCCGCGAGCGACTCGGTCAAGGTCAGCGCCGGCTCGAAGCTCAAGGCTGCGGTCAAGTAAGACCGTTCCGCGCATCGGGAGGGACGGCTTCGGCCGTCCCTTTCGTCGTTCCCAGGGCGCGTGCGTGGACGTGTGCTCGATCGGGCGCGCGTGGACGTGTGCTCGGTCGGGCGCGCGTTCGTTCGCCCGGTGCGCGCGTCCTGCCTGGAGGCCCGTGCCGGTTTGCACAGATCGGCTCGCCCCGTCCGTGGGCCGGGTGGGCACCGCCTAGGCTTGACGGGTGAATCGGATCGCGCGCATCGCCGGTCCCGCCGTGCTCCTGCTCGTCGGGTTCGTGGCGCTGCTCACGGCACTCGTCATCGGTGGGGGCGCGAACCCGGCACTCATCGCCGACCCGGGGCCCGTCGTGCGCTTCGGGCTGCCGATCGCCCGGCTCGTCGTCGACCTGTCCGCGGCCACCACGATCGGTGGGCTCGCCCTGGCGACCATCGGGCTCTCGCGTTCGGGCCCCGAGTGGAACCGCGCGCTCGACGTCGCCGCCGGGGCCAGTGGTGTCTGGACGGTCGCGTCGGCCGTCGCCACGTTCTGCACGTTCCTCAGCGTCGCCGGTTCGCGCATCAGCATCGACGAGCAGTTCGGGCAGTCGATGGGGGTCTTCCTCACCGGCACCGAACTCGGGCTCGCCTGGCTCGTGACCGTCCTCGTCGCCGCGGCCGTCACGGTGCTCTGCTTCGCCGTCCGTTCGCGGGGCATGGTCGCCCTGACCGCCGGCGTCTCGATGATCGGCCTCATCCCGCTCGCGCAGCAGGGCCACGCCGCCGGTACCGCCAGCCACGACGCCGCCGTGACGGCACTGGGGCTGCACCTCGTCGGTGCGGCGCTGTGGGTCGGTGGGCTCGTCATGCTCGTGCTGCTGCGCGGGGTGCTGCCCGGCGACCGGCTGGCCGCGGTCGTGGCCCGGTACTCGAGCATCGCCCTCGGCTGCTTCGTGCTCGTCGCCGTCTCGGGCACCGCGTCGGCGCAGATCCGCGTCGGGGCACTGTCGAACCTGTTCACCCCGTACGGCACGCTCGTCCTGGTGAAGATCGGCGCGATCGTCGCCATCGGGGTCCTCGGCGCGGTGCAGCGCCGTCGGGCCATCCGTGCGCTGACCACCTCGCCCGGTGGGCAGCGGCCCTTCTGGACCCTCATCGTCGTCGAGCTGGCGGTGATGGGTGTGGCGTCGGGGTTCGCGGCGGCGCTCGGGCGGACCGCCACCCCGGTCGACCAGATCGCCCTGAGCAAGACCACCGACCCGAGCCCGGCGGAGCTCCTGACCGATGACCTGCTGCCCCACGCGCCCGGTGCGTGGGGCTGGCTGACCCAGTGGAACATCGACCTGTTCTGGCTGATGGTCGCCGTGCTCCTCGCCGCGACGTACGTGGCCGGCGTCGTGCGCCTGCGGCGGAGCGGCGTGCGGTGGCCGGTGCGACGGTCGGTCGCCGCAGCCCTGGGGATCGTGTCCCTGGTGGTCGCGACCTCGGGCTCGCTGCACCAGTACGACCGGTTCCTCGTCTCGGCGAACGTCGGTGCCCACGTGCTGCTCGGCCTGGTGGTCCCCGCCCTGGTCTGGGCGGCAGCGCCCGTCGCCCTGATCCGCGCCGCCGTGCTCCCTCGGAGCGACGACAGCACGGGTGTGCGGGAGTGGACCGACGTCATCGTCGAGCACCCCTCCGTGCGGTACCTGGCCCAGCCGTTCCCCGCGTTCCTGCTCGCGGCGGCCCTGTGGTGGGCCTTCTTCGCCACCGACGCCGTCCGGTGGTCGGTGAGCGACCCAACCGGCCGCACCGTCAGCGACGCCGTGTTCCTGTTGGTCGGGCTGCTGGCCGTCCCGACGCTCTGCACACCGATCCCCGCCGGGCACCGCCGTCCCACCACGGCTGCCGCGGCCGTCCGGATCGTCGGGGCCGTGGTGATCGCCGCGGGCACCGTCTCGCTCGGCTTCGCGATGCGCGGGCCGCTCGGGCTGCTGCAGGCCTCGTGGTTCGGCGCGATGGGTCGGACGTGGGGGCCGGACCCGCTCGTCGACCAGGCACGGGCCGGGCTCGTGCTGATCGTCGCCGGGGTGCTGCTCCTGGTGACCGTGGTCGTGGTGGTGCTCGTGCGGCTGCGGCGTGACGGGGCAGACCCGGTCGACGCCGTTGACGCAGTGGCTGCCGGCGACGCAGCTGCGGCCGGTGCGACCGCCGCCGCCCCCGCTGCCCGGGCCGACCAGGACGACCTGGACTTCGACGACGGCAGCGACGACCTCGAACCCTTGCCCGGGGCGGACGTCCGATGAGCATCGAGCTGAGCGACGAACAGCGCGCCGTCTTCGAGTACATCGAGCACACCCGTGACCATGTGTTCATCACCGGCCGGGCCGGCACGGGCAAGTCCACGCTGCTCAACCACCTGTCGTGGAACACCGAGAAGCAGGTCGTCATCTGCGCCCCGACGGGGGTCGCTGCGCTCAACGTCGGCGGCCAGACGATCCACTCCCTGTTCCGGCTGCCGATCGGGCTCATCGCCGACGCCGAGCTGCGACAGGGCCCGGACACCCGCAAACTCCTCAACACGATCGACACCCTGGTCATCGACGAGGTCTCGATGGTCAACGCCGACCTGCTCGACGGCATGGACCGGTCGCTCCGCAAGGCCCGCGGTCGACAGTTCGAGCCGTTCGGCGGCGTCCAGGTCGTGATGTTCGGCGACCCGTACCAGCTGCCCCCGGTGCCGGGCGACGCCGACGAGCGCGCCTACTTCACCGACCACTACCGGTCGATGTGGTTCTTCGACGCCAAGGTGTGGCTCGAGGCCGAGCTCAACATCATCGAGCTCGCCACGGTGCACCGGCAGCGGGACGACGCCTTCGCCGCGATGCTCACCGCGGTTCGGCACGGTCGGGTCACCGCGGACATCGCCGAGCAGCTGAACACCGCCGGGGCCCGTCCGGCTCCGGACGACGCCATCACCCTCGCGACCCGCAACGACACGGTCGCCCGGATCAACAAGGCGGCCCTCGAGCGGCTGCCCGGCAAGGTGAAGACCGCCAAGGCCGACGTGAACGGCGACTTCGGCGGACGGAACTTCCCGGCCGACGAAGCCCTCGAGCTGAAGCCCGGTGCGCACGTGATGTTCCTGCGCAACGACGCCGACCAGCGCTGGGTGAACGGCACCCTGGGCATCGTGACGGCCATCCGCGACACGGTGTGGGTCGACGTCGACGGTGAGTCGTTCGAGGTCCAGCCGTCGGTGTGGGAGAAGTTCAAGTACTCGTACGACGCGGACAAGAAGGAACTCAAGAAGGACACCGTCGGGGAGTTCCAGCAGTTCCCGCTCCGGCTCGCCTGGGCAGTGACCATCCACAAGTCGCAGGGCAGCACCTACGACCGAGCCGTGGTCGACCTCGGCAACCGGGTGTTCAGCGCCGGCCAGACGTACGTGGCGCTGTCGCGGCTGACCTCGCTCGAGGGGCTCTTCCTCACCCGGCCGCTCCGGCCGCAGGACATCATCGTCGACCTGGACGTCCGGCGCTTCATGTCCGAGGCGCCCCGCATCGTCGCCACCGAGCTCGAGGCCCCGAAGAAGCAGTCCGGCGCCGACTCCGCCGCCGACTGACGCGTCCGACCTGCGGTTGGCCGACGCCGTCGTCCGAGCGGGTTCCACCCGTTCCGCGTGGCGCGGTTCGAGCGGTCACGACACCCCGTCGCCCCTGCCTCGAGCGGTCGCGACCTGTCGCTCCGAGGCGCCTCGGCCGACGGTTCGTGACCGGCCGGCGGACCTGAGCGGGGAGTCGTGACCGGCCGGCACCCGCCGGACCTGAGCGGGGAGTCGTGACCGGCCGGCGCCCGCCGGGCCCCCGCCGCCGCCCCACGCCCGCACACAACGACGACGCCCGCCTGCCGGAGCGGCAGACGGGCATCGGGAGTGCGAACGAGCGGGTGCGTCAGGCGCGCGCCGCACGCAGCGCGCGGAGGTTCTCCTTGTCGGCACCGATCGCGGTGAGGAGCAGGAGCACGCCGACGATCGCGTGGAACACGTTGTCCGTGGTGTTCAGGGCGAAGACGTTGGCCGAGGTGTCGACGAAGACGAAGCCGTACACCGCGAAGACGACGAGCAGGGCGCCGACGAGCAGGTTGCCGTTCCGCGATCCGATGGTGTTGCCGAGTCCGGTGATGAGCAGCACCACGGCGAGCAGCACCCACACCAGGCAGAGCGCCGGGTTCACGCCGAACGCGTTCCACAGCATGCCGCCCTGGCGGTTGAAGAAGCCCGGGTCGCCGTCGGCGGCGAAGAAGAAGCCGAGGACGCCCCAGAGTGCGAGGACGCTGCCGGCCGTGAGTGCGAGACCCCGGTTCGGCGAGGCGATGATGCCCGGTTCCTTGATGGCCACTTCGGTTTCCTCCTCGTACACTGCCGACGCGACGTGCGTCGGTCCCGCGTGGTGCGACGGCCCGGCGGGGATCACCGATCCCCTCGTCTCAGCGCGTGGTGCACGGCCGACGGGGGTGCGGCTCCCAGCCTCCGGCCGGTGCTCCAACGGTATCGTGTCGGGCCCCGACCGACCCAATCGCAGCGCCGCCGCCAGTCGTGCGACGAGCCCGACGACGACCACCCCGAGGAGGACCAGCCCGGTGACCTTGACACCCGAGCGCAGTGCATCCGAGTCGCGCGGACCGTGGGTCTCGCGGCGGGGGCGGTGGGCTGCGCTGGCGGCTCTGGGGTTCGTGATCGTGCCTCTCGTCTACGGGGTCGCGGTGCTGACCCCGGTCGGTCAGAAAGCGGAGGACGCCGCGCTCGGCGGGGTCCGGGAGTCCGACCTGTTCAGCTCGGACACTGCGCTCAACGTCATCTCGGTGCCGGTGATCCTGTTGCTCGTCGTCGTGATCGTCGCCGTGGCGTTCGCCAGACGGCGGCTCTCGGTGGGGCTCGGCGCGGGGGTCGTGGTGCTCGCGTCGGCGGCCACCTCGACGCTCGTCAAGCGTATCGCCGTGCGCCCGGAGATCGCTCAGTCGACGACGCCGAACTCCTTCCCCTCGGGGCACGCGACGATCGCGCTGGCGGCGCTGTTCGCCGTCCTGATGGTCACGCCTCGTCGGTTCCGCCCGCTGGTGACCATCGTCGGTGCCGGGTACGCGGTCTTCGTGGCGAACCAGACCGTGGTCTACGGCTGGCACCGGGTCAGCGACATCATCGGGGCCTGCGCGATCGCGATGTTCTGGCTCGGGATCGTCCGCGCGGTCGGACCACGGGTCGACCGGGGGCTCCGGGGCGACCGTGACGGCCGGCGGGGGCCGCGGCGGGTGGTGAGCGTCGTGCTCCTCGTCGCGACCGGGGTCACGCTGGCGATCGGTGTCGCGGCACTCGTGGTCGGCCTGACCGGCGACGGCGCGTACGACCACGCCGCGATCCTGGTGGCGGGGCGGTTGGCGTCCAGCGCGAGCGTCCTCGCGGTCGTGACGACGGTGTGGTTCCTCGACGGGATGCACCATGCCGCACGCACCGACCCGGCCACGCTGCCCGCCGTGGGCTGACCCGGGCAGCCGAGCCGGGCCTCCCGGCCGCCCACAGGGCTGACCGCCCGGTCGCACGACCGGCGCGAGCCTGGCGGGAATGCCCCGCCGTGCGCTACGTTGTACCGAGCAAGTCGATGCAAACGCATCGAAATCGCGAAAGGCGGCGCATCATGCAGTTCGGCATCTTCACGGTCAGTGACGTCACGACCGACCCCACGACCGGCACCACGCCGGACGACACCCAGCGCGTCCGCGACATCCTGACGATCGCCGAGCACGCCGACCAGGCCGGACTCGACGTCTTCGCGACCGGTGAGCACCACAACCCGCCGTTCGTGGCCTCGTCGCCGACGACGTTGCTCGCCTACCTGGCGGCGAAGACGAAGGACATCACCCTGTCCACGTCGACGACCCTGATCACCACGAACGACCCGGTGCGCATCGCCGAGGAGTACGCGATGCTCCAGGTGGTCTCCGACGGCCGCATGGACCTGATGATGGGTCGCGGCAACACCGGCCCGGTCTACCCGTGGTTCGGTCAGGACATCCGCCAGGGCGTCAACCTGGCGATCGAGAACTACGCGCTCGTCCGCCAGCTGTGGGAGAACGACGTCGTCAACTGGCAGGGCAAGTTCCGCACGCCGCTGCAGGGCTTCACCTCGACCCCGCGTCCGCTCGACGGGGTCCCGCCGTTCGTCTGGCACGGCTCGATCCGCACGCCGGAGATCGCCGAGCAGGCCGCCTACTACGGTGACGGCTTCTTCCACAACAACATCTTCTGGCCGATCCAGCACACCGAGCAGATGGTCGGCCTGTACCGTCAGCGCTTCGAGCACTACGGGCACGGCCGCGCCGACCAGGCGATCGTCGGGCTCGGCGGGCAGTTCTTCGCCCGGAAGAACTCGCAGGACGCGATCAACGAGTTCCGGCCCTACTTCGACAACGCCCCGGTCTACGGTCACGGCCCCTCGATGGAGGACTTCACCGCCCAGACCCCGCTCACCGTCGGCTCGCCGCAGCAGGTCATCGACCGGTACGCGGCGATGAAGGACCACGTCGGCCACTACCAGCGCCAGCTGTTCCTCATCGACCACGCCGGTCTGCCGCTCAAGACGGTGCTCGAGCAGATCGACATCCTGGCGACGGACATCGTGCCGGAGCTGCGCAAGCTGAACGACGAGGGTCGCCCCGCCGACGTGCCGTCGGACCCGCCGTCGCACGCGGCACGTGCCGCTGCCGCGATGGCGGCCGGCACGGTCGGCAGCGACCACGTCGCCGCCGAGGACGAGTGGACGGGCGCGTCCGTCTGACGCACGCTTCGTGAGCAGGAACGGTCGGGTCCCGTGAGGCGACCCGACCCCTGCTGCTCACCATGTGCGGTGGGCGTGACCGACGGACGGACGGGAGGCCCGGTGCCAGCTGGCACCGGGCCTCCCGTCCGTCTCGGCGCGCGTCCTCGGGCCCGCGTCGCGACAGCGACAGTCCTGCGGACGGCGCTCCCGTCAGCCCCGCGGAAGCGACAGGTGTTCGCCGATCATCCGCGGGATGCTGTCGCTCCCACGACATGGGCGGCGGCGGGTTCCGCGACGGGGCGGGCCGGCACGAGCTTGAGGCCGACGACGCACCCGACGATGCCGGCGATGAACAGCAGGCGCAGGACGGTGACGGGCTCCGCGCCGGTGGCCATGCCCCACAGCACCGTGAGGGCGGCGCCGGTTCCGGTCCACACCGCGTACGCCGTGCTGATCGGGATGTGCTTGAGGACGTAGCCGAACGCGACCAGGCTGATCACGATCGTGACGGCGAACACGATGGTCGGTCGGGGCTGGGTGAAACCGTCGCTCTCGCCGAGGGCGGTGGCCCAGACGGTCTCGAGCGCGGCGCTGACGAACAGGACGATCCACGCCACGTCAGCTCACCACCTTGAGGCCGATGACGCACGCCACCAGGCCGAAGACCAGGGCGAGGCGTGCGAAGGACGCGGCCTCCTGCCGGCGCAGGATCGCGACGACCACGGTCAGGGACGCCCCGATGCCGACCCAGACCGCGTAGGCGGTGCCGACCGGGATGCTCTTCATCGCGAACGCCAGCCCCACCATGCTCAAGGCCATCCCGGCGACGAACACGATCGAGGGGACGACCTTCTTGAAGCCGTTCGAGGCGCTGAGGGCGGTGGCCCACACGGCCTCGAGCACGCCGCTGAGCACGAGGATTGCCCACGCCATGACGATGTCCTTTCCTGCGGAGTTGTTCGAGGTCTTTGTCGTACGACTGTGCGACAACGACCTCGACGGTAGCACGAGTTCGTACGACTGTGCGAGTATGGCGTCGTGGCCAGGAGCATGGACGTCGACGAACGCCGCCGAACCGTGTCCGAGGCGGCGTGCCGGGTGCTCACCCGCGACGGGCTCGGAGCGCTGAGCGTGCGGAACGTCGCCGCCGAGGCGGGGCTGCCGCCGAGCACGGTCCGCTACACGTTCCCGACGCAGGCGAGCGTCCGCGAGCACACCATCGCCCTCGTGTTCGACCGGACGCGGGAGCGCATCGACGCCATCCCGGCTGACCTGACACCGACCCGACGGGCACGCCGGATCGTGCTCGAGCTGCTGCCCCTCGACGAGGAACGGGTCATCGAGCTCGAGGTCTACCTGGCACTCGGCAACGCCGCGCTCACCGACGTCGCGCTCCGGCCGACGCTCGACCGGACCGTCGCGGCGATGCGGACGTGGTGCGAGGAGGTCCTCGGGTTGCTCGGTGTGCCGGCGGACGACCGGGAGTACGAGGCCTGCCGTCTGCACGCGCTCCTGGACGGGCTCGCGATGCAGGTCGTCCGACTGGCCCCGGGGGAGTCCGGCGACTGGGCGATCGACGTGCTCGACCGACACCTGGACGGCGTCACCGCCGGCTGAGCGCACTGCTCCCTCGCACCGTGCGAGGGGGGGGTACGGGTCGTGCGAGGTTCCGTACTCGGTGTGAGGCTCGCGACCCTGCACCGAGTACAGAACCTCGCACCGAACGATCCATCGGCCGTCCCCTCGCACCGTGCGAGGGGACGCGCGCAGCCCCGGGTAGGACGCGTCACCTATCCTGTCCCGGTGACGACGACCACGCGGCCGCCGCAGCGCACCCGGAGCCTCACCGGCCCCGGCCTGGTGCTGCTCGCCGTCGTCGTCCTGCTGGGCATCCGGCTGTTCTCGCCGAGCATCGGGTCGACCAGGCTGCCGGACGTCGTGCAGGACTTCCTCACGCTGGCGATCAGCGTCGTCGTCGAGTCCCTGCCGTTCGTGGTGCTCGGCATCGTGCTGTCGATCGTCGTCGAGGTCTGGGTGCCGGTCGGCGCGCTCGAGAAGGTCCTGCCGCAGAACGCCTTCGGCCGGCGCGCCGTGATCTCCCTGATCGGCATGCTGTTCCCGGTGTGCGAGTGCGGCAACGTCCCGCTCGCCCGCGGCCTGATGATGCGCGGGTTCACGCCGGCCGAAGCCGTCACGTTCCTGGTCGCCGCCCCGATCCTCAACCCGCTCGTCATCATCAGCACCGCGCAGGCGTTCGGCTGGTCCGGGTGGATCCTGCCGGTACGCATCGTCGGCGGGTTCGTCATCGCGAACCTCGTCGGCTGGATCGTCGCCGCGCACCGCCGTCCGGCCGACCTGCTGCTCCCCGCCTTCGAGGCCCGCTGCCGTGCGGCCGTCGGAGCGCCCCGCGGCCTGCACCGCTGGCGGCAGAGCGCCGCGCAGTTCGGCGGCGAGACGGCGACGATGATGCCGGCGCTGTTCGTCGGCGCCGGCCTCGCCGCGGCGATCCAGGTCGCCGTGCCCCGTTCGACCCTGGTGGCCGTCGGCTCGAACCCCGTGCTGTCCGTCGCGGCGATGATGCTGCTGGCGATGACGGTGTCGCTCTGCTCGAACGTCGACGCCTTCTTCGCGCTGTCGTTCGCGTCGACGTTCCTGCCGGGGTCGATCACGGCCTTCCTGATCATCGGGCCGATCATCGACGTCAAGATGATCGCCCTGCTGCGCACGACGTTCCGGGTCCGCTTCCTGGTGCTGCTGTCCGTCGTGTGCGTCCTGTTCGCCGGAGCCGTCGGGTTGGTGATGAATGTCCTCGTCTGATGCAGGCAGCAACGCGGCCGCCTACCTGGGTCTCGGGTCGGTGCTGGCCGCGGCCCTCTGCACCCTGTGGCTCGCGCTGGTCGGGCACCTCGACCTGTACATCAACCCGCGCTACTCGGTGTTCACGGTCGTGCTCGCCGCCGTCGGTGTGCCCGCGTCGATCGCCGGGCTGGTGGCCACGGCCCGCGGGTACGGCCACACGCACGGCGACGAAGCGGACGAACACCACGCCGACGAGCACGACGCCGACGGCGATGCCCACCGGCACGACGCCGAAGCCCACGCCGACGCCCACCGGCCGCGCCCCGGGCGCGGTCGCGTCGTCCGCCTCGCCCTCGGCGGAGCCGCCGGCGTCGTCACGATCGGTGTCACCGTCGCGATGCTCGTCCTGCCCCCGACGACCCTGTCCGCCCGGACCGCGCAACAGCGGAGCGTGGACTCCGCGACCCTGTCCAACGCGACCGGCTCGGAGTCGGCGGTGCAGCTGCTCGGCAGCGAGGGCGTCGACACGTCGGAGTACGGCGTCAAGGACTGGGCCGCACTGATCCGGCAGACCACCGACACCACGGCCCTGGTCGGCAAGCAGGTCGAACTGACCGGCTTCGTGGTGCCGGGCGACGACGGGTCCTTCACCCTCACCCGCTTCGTGATCAGCTGCTGCGCCGTGGACGCGCAACCGGTCGGCCTCGGTGTCGTCACCGGCGACGGCGACGGGACCGTCCCCGACGAGGGGCAGTGGGTCACCGTCCGCGGAGCCCTGGCCGCCAACCCGGACCAGTCCGCCGACGCCCGCATCGTCGTCAAGGCCGCGGAGATCACCGACATCGCGCAGCCCGAGGACCCGTATGAGTTCTGAGCGTCACGGTGACCAGCGCCCCGGTGACCAGCTCCGCGGAGGTCAGCTCCGCGAGCGCCGCCCCGTCGCACTCCGCTTCCACCGCCGGTACGTCGCCGTCGTGGTCGTCCTCGCCGTGGTCGCCGCGCTCGCCGCGGTCGTCGGCTCGCAGCAGGGTCCGCGGCTCCGCGACGTGTCCTACGACGCGACCGGGCTCGTCACCAGGCCGGCGCAGCGGGTCATCCTGACGGCGAACCAGGCGCTGCAGAAGGTCGACGCCGCCGACGTCCGGGTCAGCCCGGCCGCGGCGCACACCGTGACCTCGAGCGGCAACACGATCGCGGTCGAGTTCGCCGGGCCCCTGGCCTACGACCGCGAGTACACCGTGACGGTCGCGGGCGTGCGGGCACCCGGGCAGCGCGCCACGTCCGACCTGACGGCGGCGATCCGCACCGGCAGCACCGACGTGCTCGCGCTCGTGCCCGGGCAGGCCGGGGCGAAGGACCGCATCGTCCGGCGATCCCTCGACGCCGGCGGTGCCACGACGGTCTACGAGGGCACCGCGATCTCCGAGTACGCCCGGCTCGGCCGCTCCCTCGTGGTCGTGAGCGGCACGGACGCGAGCTCGTCCGTGGACATCGTGGCGCTGAGCGGTGGCGTGCAGGACGCCGATGCCCCCGTCGAACACCTCACCCTGCCGACCGCCGAGGGCCGCGTCACGGCGCTCCACGTCGCCGACGACGGCGCCTCGTTCGGGTTCGAGTACGCCGACACCTCGACCGGGCAGTCCCGGAACACCGGTCTGTACGTGGTCGACATGACCGGTACCCACCTGCCCACGGCGATCGCGGCGAACGGCAAGCCGAAGACGGGGGCCGTGCCGATGACGGTCGGGCAGTGGGCGTACGTACCGCGCACCGAGAGCGCGCTGGTCCGGACGGGCAGCGACGACCTGGTGCTCGTCGAAATGAGCGGGCGGGCCGACCCGGTCCGGCTCGGCAGCGCCACCTACCTGCACGGCTTCGTCGGTACCGGCACCACGGCCGTCGTCGAGACGGGCACCGGCATCGAGCGGCTGGACCTGACCGACGGGTCGAAGTCGGCGCTGCAGGCGCCCGCCGCGAGCACCGATGCGGCCGTCCTCGGCCGCATCGCCCAGCTGTCCGACGACACGTACCTGCGGGTGCTGGGGGACGTGCGGTCGGACGGCACCATCGCTGCACGGATCGTGCGCGTGGACGGGGGACGGGCCTCCCGGCTGCCGGTGACGATCCCGGACGACGCGAGCGTCACCGCGGTCTGCCCGTCCCCGAACAGCCAGTTCGTCGCGGTCGCGACGAAGTCGGCGGCCGGCGAGCTCGTGAGCATCGTCGACGCGGCCTCCGGCGCGCTCGAGGCGAGCATCGACGCGGGCTCCGTCGACTGGTGCGGCGCGCTGCCGTCCGGTGACGAGGTCGGCTGACGGCCCGGTCACGACAGACGGGCGCGCCCCGCTCCGTGGCAACGCGAAGCGTTGCGCGGGGCGCGCCGACCGAGCCTGCGAGGGAGGCCCGTTGCCAGCCGGCAACGGGCCTCCCGTCGATCAGGTGGTGACGACTACGCCAGCGTGGCCGCGTCGATCACGAAGCGGTAGCGCACGTCCGAGGACAGCACGCGCTCGTAGGCCTCGTTGATCTGGTCGGCGCTGATGAGCTCGGTCTCCGGCAGGATCCCGTGCTCGGCGCAGAAGTCGAGCATCTCCTGGGTCTCCTGGATGCCGCCGATGGCGGAGCCAGCCCAGCTGAGCCGACGCGGGATGAGCGCGAAGGCCGGGACCTCGAGCGGCTCGGACGGAGCGCCCACGTTGACGAGCGTGCCGTCGACCTTGAGCAGGCCGAGGTAGGCGCCCATCGGGATCTTCGCCGAGACGGTGTTGATGATGAGCTCGAAGGAGTTCGCGAGCTTCTCGAACGTCTCCGGGTCCTTCGTCGCGTAGTGGGCCTTCGCGCCGTAGCGGAGCGAGTCCTCCTGCTTCGAGGTGGTCTGCGACAGGACGGTGACCTCGGCGCCGAGTGCGACGGCGATCTTGACGGCCATGTGGCCGAGCCCGCCCATGCCGACGACGGCGACCTTGGTGCCGGGGCCGGCGTTCCAGTGGTGCAGCGGCGAGTAGGTGGTGATGCCGGCGCAGAGCAGCGGCGCGACCTTCTCGATGTCGAGCGACTCGGGGACCCGGAGGACGAAGTCCTCGTTCACCACGACGGCCTGCGAGTAGCCGCCCTGGGTGATCGAGCCGTCGGCCGGGTCGACGCCCGCGTAGGTCTGGATGTTGCCCTTGAGGCAGTACTGCTCCTGGCCGGCGACGCAGTTCTCGCACTCGCCGCAGGAGTTCACCATGCAGCCGACGCCGACGCGGTCGCCGACCTGGTGCTTGGTGACGTTCTCACCGACGGCGGAGACGTGTCCGACGATCTCGTGGCCGACGACCTGCGGGTACTGGATGGGGCCCCACTCGCCGCGGACGGTGTGGATGTCCGAGTGGCAGATGCCGGCGTAGGCGATGTCGATCTCGACGTCGTTCGGGCCGACGTCACGACGGGTGATGGTGGTCTTGACGAGCGGCTCGGTCGCTGACGGTGCCGCGTACGCGTTGACGGTGCGCAATGATCTCCTCGTGGGGTGGTTCGTCGCGGGCCGGTTCCGGCCCGGAACCAGTCTGCGCGCAGGCGAGGCCGGGTGGGAGGTACAACCAGGACACCCCTGTGCCCGCGGACGGGCGCGTCGCGGCGGCTGCCCGGCGCGTCGGCGCGGCACTGCGCCGCCGCGTTGCTCGCGTCGTCCTGTTCGCTCAGACGAGCCGGGCCAACCGCTGTCCCGCGATCGTCGCGAAGCGCAGCGGGTCGGCGAGGGCGTCGTCGGGCTCGCCGGTGGTCTGCGTCGCGAGCACGGTGAGCGATGCGGCGGCTGCGTAGTCGTCGAGCGGGGCCTCGATCGCGCCGGCGACGAGCATCGAACGGGCACCGGGAGCGTGCGCCGCGGTCAGGTCGCGGACCACCGAGGGCACCTTGCCGACGGCGCTCTGCCCGTCGAAGCACCCTTCGCCGCTGATCACCACATCGGCTCCGTCGAGCAGTGCCGGGAGCCCGAGGACCTCGGCGACGGCCGCGGCCCCGCCGGCGAGCGTGGCGCCCCACACCAGCAGACCGAACCCGACACCGCCGGCGGCTCCGGCGCCCGGGGTGTCCGGGTCGACGTCGGGGAAACGCGCGGCCCAGGTGGCGAGCCGGTCGTCGACGGACGCCACCCGGTCGGGCGTGATGCCCTTCTGCGGGCCGAAGACAGCGGCGGCACCGGTCGGACCGAGCAGTGGAGAGGTCACGTCGGTGAGCACGGTGACACCGAGCGGGGGGAGCGCGCGGAGGCCGCCGGTGCCGGCTCCCTCGCTGTCGAGTCCGAGCGCCTCGAGCACCGGACGCCCGCCGTCGGTGGACGCGCTGCCCCCGATGCCGAGCACGAGCCCCGTCGCACCGGCGTCGAGCGCGGCGGCGATCGCTTCGCCGAACCCGCGGCTCGTCGCCGTGTCCGGCATCGGTGCGTCGAGCAGGGGGAGGCCGCTCGTCGCCGCGAGCTCCACGACCGCGCGGCCGTCGGGCAGCCGCAGCCAGTGGGTGTCGACCGGCGTGCCGCCCGGTCCGGTGACGGTGACGGGGACCCGGACGGCTCCGGGGACGGCGGTCGCGAAGGCGTCGAGCGTGCCCTCGCCGCCGTCGGCCATCGGGACGAGCACCACGTCGTCGTCGGGCCGCTCGGTCAGCCAGCCGTCACGGACCGCCGCAGCGATCGACGCCGCCGTCGCGGTGCCCTTGAACGAGTCCGGAGCCACGATGATGCGCACGGCTCCCACCGTAGCGGCCCGTCGCGAGACGCCGGCGTGCGGTGGACCCGTCGGTGCGTCAGGTCGCGGGCACCGGCTCCGGCAGGGCGAAGCGCGGGTGCGGCACCCCGCCCGTCGCGAGGTCCGCGAGCAGCTCGCCGAGCAGCGGCGCGAACTTGAAGCCGTGCCCGGAGAACCCCGTCGCCACGTTCAGCGGCCCGACCCGGTCGATGACGAAGTCCTCGTCGGGGGAGTTGTCGTACAGGCAGCTGATGAACAGCTCGGAAGCGCGTCGTGTAGGGAAAGAGAGACTTCGCCGGTGCATTCGTCGGTTGTCGCAACATCATAATAACCACACAATCAGTAAGTCACTACACTGACGGAACACAATGACGTATGTGAGTACGATCAACAGTAC